>JBOHVS010000320.1:0-4048 GCA_050735975.1 Binatia bacterium
TGGCAATGGCGGCCAGATGTTATTCTGGTCTTGATCTTACTCGGTTTCGTGTATGTCCGGGGTTGGCTCTATCTACGAAGTAAGAGCAGCCGCATCCTTAAAAGCTGGCAGCTTGCGCTTTATGTCAGTGGCATCATCTCAATAGGATTGGCGCTACTCTCTCCGATCGATGCTTTAGCCTCGGGTCTTTTAAGCATGCACATGGTGCAGCATCTGCTGCTGTTAATGATCGCGCCTCTTTTCATTCTTTTAGCCAATCCATTGACGGCTTTCTTGTGGGGCTTGCCAAGCAAATTGAGGCTCAGAGCGGGATTCGTTCTTGGCCCGGGTTCCCGGGTTCGACATGGCCTCTGGGCTTTGACTCTGATGCCGGTAACTTGGTCTATTTACGTGGTCAATCTTTGGGCCTGGCATCATCCGGCGCTGTACCAGATGGCTCTTAAAAACGAATGGGTTCATGACCTTCAGCATCTTCTGTTCTTTTCCACCGCTCTACTTTTTTGGTGGCCGATCGTAAATCCTGCACCGAGACTGCACGGGGTAATTTCTTACGGTTACCGCATCATCTATCTGGTTGCTGCAACCCTACAGAATACGCTTCTTGGCATGGCGATCTCTTTACCACAGCATGTTCTGTATCCATTTTATGCCATCGTTCCTCAGTCAAGCGAGCTTAGCCCCATTAACGATCAGGCTCTTGGCGGCGGGATTATGTGGGTGAGCGGACATATGTACTTGATTCCGATTCTCATCCTGGTGGCTCGCATGTTCGCTTATGAAGAAGAGGCACTCCGACAAGGATCGACTGAGCACTTGCCCAAAAGGGCTCAGGCATGAACGAAAAGTTTTATGTTCTTACTTTGGTTCCGGCATGCTTTCTTTGGCTTTCGATCCCTGTATTCGGACACGAGACTGCAGAGCACCTCGATCCTGAACTCCTCACCGGTTGGCGCACGTGGTTGCACCTGACGCTTCAGTGGGTACACCTGCTGGCGTTTGCGTTGTGGATGGGCCTCACGGCGGGAACGCTGTTTTTGAGACTAGAAGCGTCGCTAGATCATTTGCTTTACAGTTCCTGGGTGCTTTTCCTGGTAATGCTCGCTACGGGAGCCTACAACTCAGAATGGAGCGCCGGCATCTCAGATAAGCCCAGCCTGTTTTTGCTACCCGTCCTGGGGAAAGTTCCTTACGGGATTACTTACACTATTGCGCTGGGTGTCAAGGTGGGTCTCTATGGGCTGACTGTTTTGATGACCCTGATTATTACCGTCAAGCACCTGCGATGTCGAATGCGTGAGGCGGCATTGCGGAAAACATTTCTAACCGCCGGCTCGGCACTTGGGGTTTTGATGGCCTTGGCGGCCGCGGTTGTGCTCTTTTACCACGAAGTCGCGGACATATGGCCGAACGAAGTCCATTCATTGGGTGGCGTTATGGGTCCTGATGGTCCGTTAGGCCGAGTTGAATCAATCGCCGGTGAGAGCTTTCCGAACGACTTTCAGTTACTCGAGACAAAGGATGCGTGGATCGATATCGGAATCCGTTGGTTTCATCTGCTCGGGTTTGGTTTATGGCTTGGGGGAACGGCTATGGCGGCTGTCTTTGGAAGCGTTTCGCCGAAAAGGTTCCTTCAGTATTCGTGGACAGCCATCACGATACAAATCCTCTCGGGGATCGCCAACATGGAGCGTTGGACTCCGTTTTATCTTTCGCCATACTTTTGGAATTCCACCGCTTTGGCCCACATTCGATTCGGCGCCAGCTACACAGTTTTCATGACCATGAAGCACATTTTGGTTCTCGCCGTTATAGCCTTGATCGCGTCTCAGACTTATCAGCACTTGAAGGCCAGCCGCAAGGCGCAAGACTTTGTTTCTTTTCGCCCTTACTTAGTCATAGAGACCATTCTTGGGCTTGCGATCGCGTATATCATGATCATTGTCCTTCTTCTTCACGAGGGAGTCGATCACGCCCTATAAATAGTTCTCACTGAAAGAACCTAGCTGTCATGCCTCGACTGGGTCTCAGCGTTAACGGGTTACTCTGGGAGTCGATACCCCGTCCGATCGTTCTGAGCATCGAAGGGCGAACAAAGGACTTTTAAATAGCTTTTTACTATATTGCCTTTTCACGGTTAACGGGATGTTGAATGTCGCGCGTCAATGAGCGGCGAGATCATCAATCGAGGTTTCGTTGATAGTTCCCGAGGCGGAGACTCTTCCGTTTTCGGCCAAGACCTTTGATACTGTAGTTTCGTCGCTCAACCACGTGCACCTTCCCAGACCTGGTGGGTGCGCTTCACGGAAGCCATTTCAAGATGCCCGACTTTGTGCTCACATTTAAGATCGTCATCACTGTCATCGTGACCACTGTCTTCCTGGTGCTGTTAATCCTCGAGGGACGATTTTCGCTTCGCCAAGGTAAACATTCGAAAGTAGAGCGCTTCTTGATCAACATCGCTGTTTCAGGGTTAGCTCTCGCGACCGGCGCGTACATTGTAGCCCCCGTGGCTCTCAGGCTAGCATCGTGGAATTCAGAAAACTCTTTCGGTTTGTTGCGCGTCATTTCCTTGCCATTTACCATTGAGTTCATCGCCGGATTTCTCCTGATGGATCTTACTTTTTACTACTGGCATCGGGCGAACCACTTTATTCCGTTCTTTTGGCGTTTTCATAACGTTCACCACGTGGATCCGGATTTGGATGTCTCGACATCGTTTCGCTTCCACTTTGGCGAAGTTTTTTATTCGGTAGGTTTCAGAGCGCTTCAGGTTTCTCTGATAGGAATACCCCTGTTTACCTATCTGGTTTATGAATTGGTCTTTCAGTGCGCAACCATGTTTCACCACAGCAATGTCCGTCTACCCATAAGGGTCGAGCGGTGGCTGAACAAGATTGTTGTTACGCCTCGCATGCATGGCATCCATCATTCCACCGTGAAGGGCGAGACGAATTCAAATTTTTCGGTGGTTTTCCGCTGGTGGGATCTGATGCACGGGACGCTGATGTTAAATGTCAAGCAATCCGATGTCGTTATCGGAGTTCCAGCTTACCTTGGGCCGGAAAATAATAAATTATTGAATCTTCTTATCTTCCCTTTCCGCAAACAAAGGGAATACTGGCACCTGCCGCACGGAAAACAACCGGAAAGGGGCTTGTTAAAGGGCAGTGAAAATATTCTCGCGCCATGATTCCGAGCAAATGAGCTCTACATAGGGAGGCAATTGAGCTACGCAGTGTTATGGCTGCAAATCAGGCTTCTGATGGTCGATCTTATCGGCTCCGGGTTGCGCTAACCTAGCGTTATGTGAGACTCGGCTATTGAAAACAGGGACAGCGCAGCATGCTCTATCGTCGTCCTTATTCAATCGGCGGCAGCCTTACCTTTGGGGTTGATCACGCGTTATAAATCTTAGTTCTTCCGCGTTTGGGGGAGTAGGAAGGGGATTTGATATAGCTGAATTGAGTCGCTCCTGCACTACAGACTCCGGACGCTAGACTCACTTCTTCGTGGTGCGTCATCTAGCCATCGTTTGGACAGTCTAGCTTTCAGAGTTTAAAAATCCTGGACCGCAACTCTAAGTCCTAAACCCATCGCGCTACACCGTAAACCGTCTGGCATAGGTAATACCTATGGAAGCCATTGAGTTGACTTATCCGCATAGTCTAGGTAGAAACAAAGCCCGACGAACAAGAGGAGACTCGAAATTGAAAAGAATTGCCATGGTCGTATGGATCGTTAGCTTATTATTTGCCGGTGCAGAACTGTTCGCCCAAAGAGTGACGGAGCTAAAGGTTTCGGCCATCCCTGACGAAAACCCGCAGGAGATGCTGCGCATCTACAGACCGTTTGCCGAATACCTCGCCAAAGAGATCGGCGTTCCAGTTAAATTTATCCCGGTGGTGGATTATGCCGCTACCGTCGAGGGCTTGGCGGCGAAAAAACTGGACATGGTTTGGTACGGCGGGTTCACGTCAGTTCAGGCAGCGCGTCGGGCCAAAGGCGCACGGCGTATCATCATGCGGCAGGAGGACGCGCAGTTCAAAAG
>JBOHVS010000321.1:0-24529 GCA_050735975.1 Binatia bacterium
CAGGAAATAGCCGCGTTCAGCTTGCTGAGAAGCTAGATGAATACCGCAAACGCTTTGAAACCCTCTTCATTAAGTAAACTGTCAACGATTATCGAAGAGCGCGACAATGAACACGCACAGCTCCCAAAGGAGTATTTGAGCTTCCGACTGATGTTCTGAGGAATGCTTCGACGAGCTCAGCATGAACGGAAATTCGAACATGTATGCCGTTCTCCCTGAGCATAGTCGAAGGGGAACGGCGCAGGCAAGGCTCAGGGATGTCTATGCGCTCGTTTATGTTTGCTCGACCAATAGACTACGATGAGGAGAGTGAGAAGGATCAGCCCCCAGTTCTTCAGGGCCCAATCCAGCATGGGGGCAAGTTCCAAATAAAGACCTCTGGCAAACTCTCTAACAAGATCCATGGGCCACCTCCCGGAAAAGCGTTGCGCGTACGGGCCTGTGGCAAGTGGATAGTAGAACGAGCAAGATCCGTGCACTCGACTTCAGCCGTAGATCTCGTCCACGGAAGCAAGCGGCTAATAGGGGGCAAGCCTTACAAAACGGGCCAAGTTCGGTCGATTGTGTCAGTTCGTCTGCTTAAAAAATTCTTGGCGCTACGCTAAAAAAGCCCAGACTTGTACTATCCGAACGCTCCATAGGAACAGTTTTGCGCGAGCGGTTGTGGTAGCTGGTGAAACTTGCGGGGTGGACTAGGCGAGCGCCTTGATGAAAGCGCGTCTGAGAAAGACGCCGATCAGGTGTCGTTTGTACTCCCCGCTGCCCTGGAGATCGTCCACTGGATCGGCCGCCTCAGCCAACGCTTGGGCGGCGTCAGGGAGTTGCTGTTCGACCTGGCCTCGAAAACCAAGGAGCAGGGCATCCGTTTCGTCGGAGCGGCTCGGTACTGTGCTCACGCTCCCAACCACGGCTCGGGCTTTTCGGACGTTCTTGCCGCCGGTATCGGTTTCTAATACCAGGGCAAGTCCCAGAGTCGGACGTTCGTGCGTTTGAAACTTGACGTACGCCGCGCGCTGAGAATTGGACAATACGGCAATGTCAACGGCGGTGAGAAGCTCATCGGCTCCTAACGACGTTTCGTAAGCGCCGGTGATAAGTTTGTCTATCGGTACGGTCCTTTCGCCGTTTTTTCCTTGAACACGTGCTTTGGCTTCGAGAGCGATCAGCAAAGTGGCTGGGTCGGAGTGGGGTTCGGCAAAGCAGAGATTACCGCCGAGCGTTCCCGTGGCTCGGACACGGATATTCGCGACCTGGGTTTCCATTTCCGCGAGCACGGGGAGTTTCTCTTTAACAACAGCGGACCGTTCAATGGCGCGGTGCGTCACGCCGCTGCCGATTATAAGGGTGGAGTTGTTGGCTTCGATTTTGTTCAAACCAGGAATGGTTTTTACGTCCACTAAATGCTCATAGCGCAGAAGATCATGCTTCATCGCGAGCAGCAGTTCTGTGCCGCCGGCATAGAGGCGGCCTTTCTCGCCAAATTCCGCAAGCATCTGCGAGGCTTCAGAGATATTTTTTGGCTGATGAATGTTGAAACGTCTTAGGGGCATCATAGCGTCACACAAAAATGAAAACGGAAAGCAGAATTATGAAATCCGCTTTCAGCTTTCATCCGTCATTTTTTATCCTTGTTTTTCAGGGCCCGCCAGACTCTTTCGGGCGTGAGCGGCGCCTGCCTTATGCGCACACCGACGGCGCGGTCAACAGCGTTAGCGATATTGGCGGCCATCGAATTGAGCGACGCTTCGCCGCCGCCCTTGGCTCCATACGGTCCGACCCCATCCTGATTCTGCACGAGGTGCAGCTCGACTTCCTTCGGCAGATCGGAAAACTTCGGCAGACGATAATCAAGAATCGATCCGTTGACGAGCTGCGCGCCTTCATAGACGAGCTCTTCAAACAAGCCGATCCCCATGCCCATGGTGGCCGCGCCGATATCCTGGCCTTCCGCCAATGCCGGGTTGATCGCCAATCCAACGTCGCCGACGGTGGCGAGTTTTTCCATGGTGATTTTGCCGGTCTCTTCGTCTACGGAAACCTCTACGCCGGTGCAGGCGGCTTCCCAGAAGACCGGCAGTTGAGAAAACTTGCCGGACTTGCGAATGTATGCGCGGCCGATGACCTCGCCATCCGGCAGCGCGTAAAACTTGCTGATCACTTCGGACCAGTTCAACTGCGCTTCGCCGCAGCGCACCCCGCCGCGAACGACTTGGATCTGCTCGACTTTGACCTTTAAAACGTCCGCAGCCATGACGACCATCTGCTGGATCGCTTCGCGGCTTGCTTCCAATACCGCGCTGCCCATTAAAGTTGTGGTGCGGCTGGCGCCCGTCGAACGGTCATAAGGCGTGATCGCCGTATCCGAGGAGATGACGCGGACATTTTCGAAGGGCACGCCCAGCTCTTCGGCGGCGATCTGCGGAATGACCGTGTGGCTGCCTTGACCCAGTTCCGTGCTGCCGGTCATGATCGTTACGGAGCCGTCGGCGTGCACACGGACCGCGGTCGATGTCAGCGGATAAGCGCCGGCGTCGCTGCCGGAGCAGGCGACGGTCCGGCCATGGCCTTTCGGTAGGGGCTTGCCCCAGCCGATGGCCCTGGCAGCCGTATCCAGGTCTTCTTTCAACGTGCCGTCAAAAGGGCGCATACCGGGGAAAAATTCCTCGCCCGGCTTTGCCGCGTTGGCCAAACGAAATTCATAGGGATCTTTGCCGATCTTGGCAGCCAGCTCGTCGATCTGCGATTCCCCGGGTAGGGTCACTTGAGCGCAGCCGAAGCCACGATAAGAACTGGCAGGCACCGTATTCGTATAGAGAGAACGATTCTCAATCAAAACATTCGCAATCGCATAGGGACCGACGCAACGGTTGGTCGACTTCTCGACCACCAGCGGGCTGTTCTCGGCATAGGCGCCGGTATTCATCAGAATCTTTGCCTGACGCGCGATGATCTTACCGCTGGCATCCACCGCCGTGCGCATCCAGGTGTAGGCATCGTCGCTACGCGTGGTCAGCATGGCTTCTTCAACGGTCAGTTGCAGTTTTACGGATCGTTTGGCTTTCCAGGAGCAAGCGGCAACCAGCGGTTCGATTTTGGTGTAGGACTTGCTCCCATAACCGCCGCCAACGAAGGGGACGATTAAACGGACCTGACTGACGGGAAGGTTAAAAACCGCTTTCAAATCATGCCGCACCATGAAGGGATGCTGCGCTGAGGAATAGATCGTCACGCCCTGGTCATTGACGTCGGCGATGGCGACGTAGGGTTCCATGGCATAGGCGTAGGTCATCGGGAAGTAGTACTCACCCTCGACCACGGC
This sequence comes from Binatia bacterium, assembly GCA_050735975.1. GTDB lineage: Bacteria > Desulfobacterota > Binatia > UBA9968 > UBA9968 > DATMBL01. The sequence continues at coordinate 3,320 of JBOHVS010000321.1, forward strand.
CGCGGCGTTTTTGAAGGCCGTCTCGACATCGCCCCATTGGATCTTATGTGTCTGGCAGATATTTGTGCCTTTACCCGCGGTTACTTCTCCTTCGAAGCCGCGCAGCGCGCCGGCCTCGAATTGCCTCTGGTGCAACAAAGGCGAGTCCTGCGCCGAGGCTTCTTGCGGCGTGAAGACGGCCCTTAGCTCTTCGTACTTGACTTCGATAAATTCGAGCGCCTCGAAGGCGGTACGTTCGTCGGCGGCTACCACCGCGGCAACCGGCTCGCCGGCATAGCGGACTTTTTCGATGGCGAGCAGCGGATGATCTTTGACGGCATGGCCGTAATAAGGGTTTAACCCTTCAAGATCGTTGCCGGCCACGACGCAATACACGCCGGGACGGGCCTCCGCTTTCGATTTGTCGATGGAAACAATTTTGGCGTGCGCGTAAGGGCTGCGTAGAACCTTTGCGTAGGCCATGCCGATGAGTTTGAGATCGGCGACATACTGGGCCTTGCCGGTTACTTTGACCCGGCCGTCCCGGCGGGGCAGCGATTTATTAACGACCTGAAAATCGGTTTTCTTCTCCGCGCTCACTTTTTGCTCTCCTTCGCCATCGTTTCGGCGGCACGCTGGATTGCGGTAATGATGGGAACATAGCCGGTGCAACGGCAAATGTTACCGTCCATATAATGAATGATTTCATCGCGCGTCGGCCTGGGATTTTCGTCCAGCAAGGCTTTGGCCGACATGATCATGCCGGGCGTGCAATAGCCGCATTGAAAAGCGAACTCGTCGATGAACGCCTGCTGCAGCGGATGAAGCGTGCCGTCGGGCTTCTCCAAGCCTTCGATGGTCGTGACGCTTTTGCCGCGCGCTTCGTAGGCGAGAAAGGTACAGGAGCTGGCCGGCAGCCCGTTCACCAAAACCGTGCAGGCGCCGCAGACCTGCACTTCACAGGACACTTTGGTGCCGTTCAGATTGAGCTGGTTACGCAGAACTTCGGCGATGGTTTCTTCCGGTCCGCACTCTACCGCGCAGGGTTTGCCGTTTAAAACAAATTGTAGATTCACCTTCGTCTCCTGAAACCAGTCTCGCGTCCCGAGTCTTGGGTCTCGGGTTCTGGGGGGATTCTGAGTTGAACGCGAGACTCTAGACCCGAGACTCGAAACTCTTTTCAGTTGTAACGCGGAAGAATATTTTCAGCCCACAGCTCCATTTGCCGGCTCAAGCTATCCATGGTGGGATAAATGATCTTCAGTTCGAAATGCTGCACGCCGTTCTCGATGAATTCATCGATTCTGCGCTTGACATCATCCACGGAGCCAAAAATATGCCGATCGAGAGCAAACTGCATGCTGTTGATATCGCGCTCGTAACTTTCGCTGCTGGTCTTCAGAGTCGGCATCGCGAGATTGAGCCCCTCGTCACGCGTTTTGGCAATCGTCGCAAGTTTCTCCACCGCGATGGTGATCTGCTTCGGATCACGGCCGTTGTCGCGCGCGGTCTCGGCCAAGATGTCGCAGCCGACCTTCATCTCTTTGGGAGAGAGCCAACCCGGGATCCAGCCTTCGCCGTATTTGCCGGCGCGTTTTGCCGCCAACTTCATCCAGCCGCCGACCCAGACCGGCGGATGCGGTTTCTGAACCGGCTTCGGATAGACCTCGGCGTTTTTGAACTCGATGAAGTCTCCTTTGTAGGCCGCCATGGGCTGGGTCCAAACGGCTTTCATCGCTTCGATATATTCATCGGTGCGGTCGCCGCGCCGCTCGTAGGGCACGCCGAACACGCCAAATTCATCCGACTCCCGCGTCGCCTTGGAGCCGAGCCCGACGCCGACCAGCAAACGGCCGTTGGCGAGGTGATCCAAAGTCGAGTACTGTTTCGCCGCGTAAATCGGGTTGCGGCAGGGCATGACTAAACATGCCACACCTAAAACAATCTTCTTAGTCTCCGCCGCCAGGTACGAAAGGATCGTGGTGGCTTCGAAGAAATTCGCCTCTTGTGAATCAGTAAGCGCTTCCGCGGCACCGGAAGAAATATGATGACGGTGCATTTCCGAGCTCCAGACCACATGGTCGTGCACCCAGATCGCATCGAATCCTAATTCCTCGGCCGACTTGGCAGCGTTAACAATGTTTTCAATGCTGGAGAGCGGGCCAGAGTTCGGCACTCTCACGCCGAAGGAAATTCTGTTCATGAATAACTCCTATTTCTTTTCCGTGATTTCGACTTTGTGGTACTTGAGATGACGGTTGTACCAGTTGACGACGTTAGCGGCGACGTCGTCGAAATAATCGTTGTAGATGCCATAGTGGGTGGTCTGCTTGTAGAGAACGAGCTTCTTCGGTTCGCCGGCTCTTGCGTATAATTCAAATGACTGCTGTTCGGGCGTGACCGCGTCGTTTTCGACGGCGATGAACAGCGCGCCGCGCGGCGAGATTTTATCGACAACATCGATCGGGCTGTACTCCAAAATAGCTTCGGCGCAGGCGAGCGGCATGGCGTCTGGAATTTTGTCCGCGACGTCTTTCTTGATAGTAGTTGTTTGGCGCTCCGGGGTTTGCACCATAATGCCGCCTTCGCGCGCGCTGACCATCGCACCTGAACCGGTGAGTACCCGTTTCTTGCGGTCTTCGTCGATGCTCTTCAAGTAATCAACCCATTCATATTCGCGCCGCATGGAGTGGAGCCAATCTCTCCCGCTGCTGACGCCGAGATAACTGACGCAGCATTTGACGCGCGGGTCGATGGCCGCGACGTACACCGCATTGCCGCCGCCGGTGCCGCCGGAGCCGTAAGTTGCGATGCGGTTGGGATCGATTTCGGCCCGGGTTTGCATGTACGTGATTGCGCTGCGGATGTCTTCGGCCTGCCACTTCGGCATCACCCAGCCGCGGTCATTGCCTTCGCTGTCGCCCCAGCCGCGATAGTCAAAGCAGAGACAAGCGTAGCCGGCCGCGCAAAGCTTCTCGAACATCATGATGTAGTGTTTGGCGTCTTTCAGTCCGAGAAAGCCCGGACCCTGCACGATACCGGGATAAGGTTTGCCCTGCTCGGAATCCGGCAGGTAGAGCACGCCGGCGAGCTTAATGCCTTCGCTGTAAAAATTTACCTTCTCCGTTCGCATGTTTTACTCCAGTCTCGTGTCTCGCGTCTCGTGTTTCGCGCTCGAACTCGATACCCGAAACTCGGAACTCGAAACCATCCCTTAGGCCCGGACGACCGGCAGAACTTCTTGGCCCAACAAGTCGATTTGCTGGTACCAATCGGCGTAGCGGAAGCGCAGGTCGAAAACAATATGATTGAGACCGGCTTCTTCGTATCGTTTGGTATCGCGAGCGATATCCGCCGGAGTCCCCGCCATGAGCAACCCTTCGATGTCTTCGACCTTGGAGAAGGTGCCGGATGCCGGTTTGACCCAAGTTTTCTTGCTAGGGGAGTTGCCTTCGTTGATCAGACCCTTGACGTTAACCTTACTGAGCGCGACGTCTCTGTTCTTATCAATGCTGGTGATTGGGATCGCACCGGTGGTGACCATGGGCCGTCCCGCTAGCTTGCACTGCTCTTCGAGGTACTTGACCATTTTATTGAAAGTAGCCGTGGGAATACGTCCAGGCATCCAGCCGTCGCAGTAATCCGCCGCGCGGCGGCAGGAAGCCGGTGTGCCACCGCCGTACCAAATCGGAATCTTTTTGCTCGGCGTCGGTTTGAGCTCAACGTCTTTGAAGTCGTAATAGTCGTCTTTGTAGCTGATCCTTTCACCGGCCCAGAACCGTCGGCAGAGCTGGGCGTTGACCTTGGCTATGTTGGCGCGATCTTGCAAAGTAGTCTTTTTATAGCCGGCTGCTTCGAATTCATGGGGAAAGGTGCCGAGGCCAAGACCCATGATGATATTGCTGTCGCACAACGTGCTGAGGCCCGCCATGGCTTGCGCCAAATGAATCGGATGCCGGTGCGAGATCATCGTGCCGGTGCCGAGAATCAGTTTCTTACACACCGTCGAGACGGCCGCGAGGATCAGCAATCCTTCGATGTGGGTATTATCTTCCCCCTCCATCCCGTGCGGTTCAAAGACCAGGTGGTCTCTGACCCAAACCGAGTCAAAACCATAGGCCTCCGCCTTTTTCGATCCCTCGATGCATCTTTCGGCCGAGCCATACTCACAAAAATGGGGTAGCAGTAAGCCAAATTTGAGTTTCGTCGCCATAGTAAACTCTCCTTTTCTTTAAACGGGCTGCAATTATGGCCCTTGTCCTTCTAACAATTTATCAAGGTCGGTCAACGCTTTGATCGAGTCGGCTTTTTTGGTCCAGACTACCGCTATGGCCAAGGCGTTCACCAGCGAAAAAGCCGGGGTCAGCGAATTCACCGTGCTGTGCAGTCCACGCTTTGCGTACAGGCAGACATCCGCCGCCTTAGCGATCGCTGAGCTGGGAAAGTCGGTGATCCCCAGGATGGGCGCGCCTACCTTCTTGGCGTGCTGCAGGGCCGTGTGCACTTCCCTCGGCACTTGCAGGAAGTCGATAGCAATCAAGACGTCCCGCTGCTCCATGAAGGCGAGCTGCTCCAGAAGGGAAGTTCCGCCGGTCAGAAAAATCCACCGGGCATCTTTTTTGACTCGCACCAGTCGAAAATGCAGCAGGTAAGCGAGGGCCATGGAGGCATTGAGACCTATGATAAATACCTGCCGAGCCCGCCAGATGATCTCTACAGCCTTGTGGAAATCCGGGAATGATGCCGCCTGAAGCGTCTCCTGGAGCAGCTGGACATCCCGCTTGATCAGCTTGGCGAAAATATTTTCGTCGTTTCCCAACTCCGCGAAGGTCTCTTCCATCCGCGCCGCCGCGCGCAGCTTGTGGCGCATCTCCTTTTGAATTTCCCGCCTAAACTCCGGGAACCCTTTGTAACCCAAGCTCTTGGCGAACCGCACTACGGTCGATTTGCTGACGCCTACGGCTTGCGCAAGATCGCTCACGTTGGAGAGCAGCAGGGCCGAGCTGTCGTTTTGCAGATAGTGGCCGATCCTTTTTTGCGCGCCGTTGAGCGCGTTTACCTTGGTAAAAATTTGGCTGATGCCCCGCATGAAACTTTTGTCTCACGTATCGTACTGAAATGTTCTTGTCAAGCATGTCTTACGCCTGGAGCGCAAATCGCGACACTATATACCTCGGATGACTTGGCACCCTCACCTCAATCCCGTCAAGGGAGAGGAGGCGGAGTCTGGCTTCACGCCGGCCAAAAAATTTCCAGCCGTTGAGGCGCTTCAAGAATTCGCTGTAGCGCTGCCGTATTATGACAGTCGTCAATAACCAATGGCTCAAGCTCGGAACCTACCTATTGACAGAGCTTCTACCGCCGCAGTAACGTCAGTCGACAATCAGGAGGTGACTTTCTATGGCAGGACCCGTAAAAGAGTTCGAAGTGCATCCTTACGTCCAGTTCATGATGGACAAGTACAGCCCGTACAAAAAATGGATCGAGTCGGAGGGCGTGCCGATTATAGGCGGCGCTTTCGTTCAGGATGTGCGCACCGAGAAGCTCAGCTATTGGAAGCGCAAGGATTGTAAAGGCGCCATCTGTACTTTTTCCGATCAGATGGTGGCTGACGCTTATATCGCCGAGATCGATCCTGGCAAGAACATTAAACCGCAGCGTCAGCTCTACGAAGAGATCATCACCGTAGCCGCTGGACGTGGCGCGACCACGATCTGGTATGAGGGCACGGCCAAGCGGACCTTTGAATGGGAAAGGGGATCGACATTCGCAATCCCGCTCAATTCGTGGCATCAGCACTTCAACGCAAGCGGTACAGAGCCGTGCCGGTATTTCGCTCTTACCAGCCAGCCGGTTTCGTTTGAGCTCTTCCGCGACCCGGAGTTTATCTACAACACGAACTATATGTTTAAAGACCGCTTCGATCCCGGCGATGCGGAATTTTTTTCCAAAGAGGGCAAATATTTTACGGAGTATTATGGGGGTATTCTGCACTCGAACTTCATCCCTGACATCCGCAAGATCAACCTGGTGCCACGGGAGAAGCGAGGCAAGGGAACGCGCAACATGTATATCCATATGTCCGGCAGCGCGATGCTCGCCCACGTCTCTCAGTTCCCCGTGGGCCGCTACAAAAAAGCCCACCGGCATGGTCCCGGCGCCCACGTTTTTCTGCTCGACTCAACCGGCTATACCTTGATGTGGAACGAAGGGGAAAAACCGGAACGCTACGACTGGCACGAAGGAACCTGCATCTCGCCGCCGGCGGGAACGTGGCACCAGCATTACAATACCGGCAATGAGCCTTGTAAATTCGTCGCCCTGCACGCAAACACCGCGGTGCAGAAAGAGGAAAAGGGCATCGAGCAGATCGAGTTCGAAGAAGAGGACACTTCGATGCGCAAGATGTACGAAGAGGAGTGCGCGAAGAACGGCATCAAGGTTGACATGGGTTAGAATACTTTCAGGCCCGGTTAAAAGGCTCATCTGCTTCGTTGCGCTCCTTCGGCCCACCAGCATGCTTGGAGGTTCTATGAAAATTCATCAGAGTTCATTGATCTATTTTGTCCGCGTTCTCGCCTTCTGTGTTCTCGGTCTTTCTTATGCGTTGGCCGCAATCGCTGCGTCGGCTGCTGCGCCAAAGAGAAGCGAATCGATGGATGAGCTTTACGAGAAAGCCAAAAAGGAGGGCGGCCGGCTGGTTCTCTATATCGCTCTATCACCCAGGTCGGAACAGGTTGTCGTCCCGGCATTTAAGAAACGGTTCCCCGGTATTCAAATTAATCATATCGATGCGACATCCGACAAGTTGGTAGCCCGAGCCCTCGCCGAAGCGCGGGGCGGAAGAGTCATCGGAGACGTATTCGGCGGAACTCCGGGCTACCTGGCGCAGATGAGGGAACAGAACCTCCTGGTCACCCTTAGCATCCCGGAGGCCGCCGCTTACCCATCCAACCTCAAGGGGTCCGATTGGGTAGCGACCGATACCCAGTACTTTATTGCGGGCTGGAACACGAACCTGGTGAAGAAAGGAGAAGAACCAAAACGGCTTGAGGACTTCGCCGATTCCAGATGGAAGAACAGATTGATCGCGGAGCCGCGCGATTTCCAGCTGCTGATGGGACTTGCCAAGCGCAAATACAAAAGCGATGAGAAGGCGATCGAACTACTAAAGAAAATCGCAGCGAACGGAGTGGAATTTCACAAAGGTCACTCGCAGCTTGCAGAGCTACTAGTGGCGGGTCAGGCGGCGGCGTGCATTACCTGTTACTCACACCATTTTCCACCGAGAATAAAGAAAGGCGCACCCCTTCAGGCCCTGCTGTCTGAAGGAGTCGGCGAGGTTGGCGGCAGCGTCACTATCCTCAAGGGCGGTCCAAACCCTACTGCGGCGCTACTCTGGGCGCGCTGGGCCGTCAGCGAAGAAGGCCAGCGCGCCTATGCTCAGGCGGGCGAAACGCCGGCTCATCCCAGCGTGGAACCAATGGAGAAAACACGGCCAGCGACGACTTACATGTTGACCGCCGACGAGGTCAAGGAGTTTCCGAAATACGAGAAGCTCTGGAAGGACATCTTCCAGCTCCGCTGAGGGAATTCTACGCGGCCCGCCTCTTCTCGGGCGATTTGAATTGATTCTCAGGCCTCTCTGGGGGTGGATGTAACTAAAATAGTATCTCCATTTCTTCCACTACCCACTGGACCTGCATTGTCGCTGTCGCTAACGAATGCATGACGTATAGCATGACTATCAACGCTGCGCCTGCATAGAGAAGCGCTGCGATAGCTACAGAAACATCGGTTTTCATCTGATCCCTCCTTCTGCTGAATGGTTTTCCTCGACGCTAAATCTTAGCGCAAACCATGTGCCAGCATTTCAGAAGTAGGGACCATCAACCTAAGGCTTCGGAGTTAAAGAAAAGTTGACGTTGGGCAGGATCCATGTGTTCGTCAACGCAGTGGACAGCGATAATACTTTTGATACTCCCCTGTATCAAACGTTCACAGTCGCAGTGGCAATATAACCGGTCGAGATTCACTTGATCACCTTGTCTGCTCTTGCCAGCACGTTCGGTGGAATCGTGAGTCCGATCTGCTTGGCAGCTCTTAGATTGCCCTGTACGCCTTGCACTCGCGGGAGACCTTTGGTAGTTTCAGATCTAAACTAGGCGAAGATGCCATGGCTAAGCAAGACGTTCATAGCAGCCAACTCACATACGAGGACTACCTTCTCTTTCCTGATGATGGCAAACGCCACGAGATCATCGATGGAGATCACTATGTGACGCCAGCACCCAAAACCAAACACCAAAAAATATCATTCAACCTGACGGTCGCCCTAGGTTCTTTCGTTAAACAACGGGGTCTGGGGTTGGTCCTCGCCGCCCCTGCTGACGTGATTCTCTCGAATGAGAACGTGGTGCAACCTGATCTCCTATTTGTGTCAACTGCACGCGCCAGCATCGTGACCGAAGATAACATCCGCGGCGCTCCTGATCTCGTCGTCGAAATCATCTCAGAGGCGACCCGCAAAAAGGACGAAGTTACCAAGCGAAAGCTTTATGAGCGCTTTGATGTTCAGGAATACTGGGTTGTGGACCCGGAACTGGAGACCGTAAAGATTTTCAGGCGAGCGCAACAAGGATATGGTCGCGCAGTAGAGCTGAGCAAAGAAGCCCACGATATCCTTACCACAAAGCTCCTTGCTGGTTTTGACCTCGCTCTTACTGAGATCTTTGAATAAGGTTCTCTTTCCCATTTCCCGAGACCAAGATCGTTTATCCATAAATTATTATCCGAAATCCAAAGTTGACTTCGGTTACCTTCGCCCCTTATTTTTCACCTAATAACTCTGTCCGCTCTTGCCAGTACGTTCGGCGGAATCGTCACACCGATCTGCTTGACGGTCTTGAGATTGATCACTAATTCGAACTTCTTCGGTTGTTCCACGGGGAGATCGGCGGGTTTGGCGCCCTTCAGTATCTTATCCACATAATAGGCAGCACGCCGGTGCACCTCGGTGAGGTCCGGCCCGTAGGAAACAAGACCGCCGGCCTCGGCGTGCTCCTTGACCGAAAAGATTGCCGGCAGCCGATAGCGCCACGCGAGCTGCGCGAACTGTTCGCGCTGGGAGATTAAGGTTGCGTTCTCTATTACGACGAGTGCGCTCCCGGGCTTGTGTGCTACGGCTTTAAAGGCGCCGTCCCAGCTTGCCGGATCGCGTTCCAGTCCGAGTTTCTTGAATTTTAGACCGAGCGTTTTAGCCGCCACCTCGGTCTCCTTGAGCCATGGCTCGACGGCCGTGGACTTTGTCTTCAGGAGGAACACCGCAGCAATTCGGGAGACGCCAGGAACAATTTCCGTAAGCAGCTCGACCCGCTTCCCTGTCAGGTCCGGGCTGATCATGGTCAGGCCGGTAACATTTCCTCCAGGTCGAGCTAGACTGACGACGAGCCCGCTGGCGACAGCGTCGGCGCTCGGCGCCATGATAATCGGGATTGTGCTGGTTGCTTTCTTGACCTCCAGGATCGTGCCTGTACCGGTCACGACAATCGCGTCTACCTCCAGACGGACTAATTCGGCGATGAAATCGCCGACGCGGTCGCGATTGCCCTCGGCCGATCGGTGCTCAAGAGCAATGTTTTGCCCCACGACGTAGCCATGATCTCGCAGACCCCGTTTGAAAGCCTCCATGAAGGACACAGGAAGCGCTTGGGACCATAGGTAGCCTACACGGGGAATTTTCCCCGGTTGCTGCGCCTCAGCGGGGAAGCTAAAAGCCAAGAGCAGAGCGCCAAGGGCCAACCATTTGAGATTTTGGATTTTGGAGGTAAGAAACCGCATTTTCGTTTGCCTCCATCGAGAATCGAAACCGAAATTCAAAACAAAGAAGCCGGATGAGGAAAGGTCGGGCTACAGAAGTTGCTGCCGAACCGAATCGGACGAGAAAGATGAGCGGTCATTGTCTTATTTCAAGCCCCTCCGACCTGTCAAGCTTCGGCATCACGTAGAGCAACCGGTGTACCAAGCCTGCGAGAAGCAGCGCATAACCGCAACATGGTGAAAAAAGGCAGATTTATGCGATGGGAGAGCGGCGACGGGGTAAGACGGACATAAAGAGGAGTAGTTGTTTTGATGCTTACCGAATCAAAAATGATTCGCCGGTATGTGTTTTTCACGGCGCAGCGAGTTAAGACTAAGGCTGATTCAATGTCGGTGACTTGGAAGTCCATTTGCCTTATGCTTACTTTTTCGTAAAAGGTAACTAGGAGGATGTATGCGTGAAGTTAAATTGTCGAGCAAAAATCAGATTGTCATTCCACGCGATATCAGGGATAGCCTCGGTGTTAAACCGGGCGACAGGCTGCTTGCCGTTCCACGAGGAAGAGATTGTCATATTGCTTCGCAAACCTAAGCAGTATTCAAAAGCCGTGGCGGGTATAGGCGAGGGACTTTATCCTCCCAACTATCTTTCGGAAGAGAGAGAAAACTGGCGATAGGACACGACAAGCTGGCGGATTTTCTGAAGCGACACTGCAAGATCGAGCTGGATACAAGTGTTTTCATTTTCCAGGTTGAGCGGAACGATAAGTATTTTAGCTTTGTCGTCGGGTGCTCTCTCCTTCGCAGATAATCCAGGCGCTTTTGGAACCAGGTCCCCTGGGGCCAGTCCCAGTTCTGTGCGGCGAGACCCTCTCCGTTATACGCACCGTTGTTTGCTCTGCTTTGTAGAAAAATAAGTTGCCAAGCGCTCATAGATAGTTCTCCTTAATAAACAAGACTGGAATACTGGAGTGAATGGCGTGACGCGGGTAAAACCCAACTTCATCCTCCCATCACGGCATACCGCCCGATCTCTCGTGACCGCCCAGGTGTCTGTTTTTTATGATTTTGCAGTTGCTGTTGCTTCCAGCGTAACAAACCCAGACGTAAGTAGCGGGAGTCAAAACCCAGCACTTCGCATATGTTCTCGAAGCAAAAGATCCAATCGACGTCTCCTTCCAAGATCCACTCCTCCGCTTCTTCGAAAAGCTTTCTCGCCTTGCCGCTCTCGGCCAGGACATTATCCTGGAAGCCGTTGATGGCATTCTCCAAGATCGCCAGCATTAAGCGCTTCTCGGGTTCAAGGAGAGTTTTCCTGCAGAGATTGTCAAAATACTGGAAGGTTACAACCGAATCCGGCTGAAACAGAGATACTATGTTGTCGTGCATCGAAGGGGTTGATTGATCCTCCTTGTCTTCACCCCCTTCGACGTTATTGACTTGGTTGATATATTCTTTCATGTTCGTCCTCCTTGCTTGATCTCTTTGACGATCGCTTTCGTCATGCATCCTTCGGCCACAAGTTGGCCGCCGCTTTTGTGGATCTTGGTTAAGAGTTCTTTTCCGTGATCGTCGATAAATGTCACGGCCTTTAACAGGACAGTCGCAGATCTTCTGCCGGCGATCGTGCCCCAGCAGCGCTCCAGTTCTTTAACCCACTCTCCCGCGAGTTTGCCTTCGAGCTCGATAATCCTTTTGTCAGCATCGGTTCGAGTGGTGATTTTCAACATGACTAAGGTCAGACCGAATCTCCGTCTACAAGAACCACAAACACTCCTTGGAGTTCCTCAGCGTCTTCTAAGAGCCCTCGATCCACAGCCACCCTTTCGATACCGAATCGATCAAACCATGCGATCGCGACGAGATCTCCAGCGCTGTTATAGAGTTCCAGGTAATCGGCGGGTCTCGTGGTCTTGGCATCATCATAGGCGGCTAAACCGCCTACTAGCGTTCGTCTCATGAATAGGCGGACGAATGACACGGGTATCAGCCGATGTTTTTCCGGTAAACCGCCGGAGGAAAATATCTCCGGCAGCCGCGCTGCGTTCAACGATAATGCCGGCTCCGCATGTGAATTGGGAGTAAAATAGAGTTGAGCTAGAAAACTCAACGCGATGAAAAAAGCTTTACTTTTGATTTTCATGCTCATTTCCGTTCCGACTGTTTCGACTATTTCCATGCCGGCCCTTTAGTTGGACCTCACATAGCTCTCCCGCTTGCTTCTCTTCGTCAGAGGGTGAATGGCGATGCCCAGCATTCGCGCTTCGTCGGCACATGCCGCGCAAACAGCCATATCGATCAAGTCGCTACAGGCGCGATATGTAGCCTCTTCGCCTCTTATGCAACGTTCGCAGGTCATCGTCCTCATAACTCCAAAGATTTCAGTCGACTCTACATCTGCCATCGGGGTGAAACCGGTCATCTCCGGCACTCTCTTCTGTAAGTCAACAATGCTACGTCCGAGGATCGGGCTAACTCTCAAGAACGGTCTCGACCTTTCTGCGGTGCTTAGACAACTCGGTCCAATGCCCCATGGCCCATTCAATCACGGTCGAAACAAGCGCCAGTTCGATGCCCTGCAGCGCTATCCGTGGCCACAGAGTTGTCTCGGTTGCTGTGAGATCTGTCAATAACGATCGGTAAATCTTCATTTCGCTTAGCCTCGCTGTTTGTTGCTCTATTACAAGGCGTGTGCCAAAAAACGTTCAACGTGACAACGAGATAGTGAGCGGTTAACCACTTAGAATCGCGATGGTTGCAAACTGTTTGCGCTAGGCGTTTACGAAGTGACGAAGAACACCCGCGCCGTACTTTCGGCATGTGCCCAAATATCGGCATACGGCGAATTGTTGGCGAACTGACGTGGATTTTTAAACCGAGGAGGTCATCAAGCGGCCGAGGACGGACGTACGCGTTTGCGCTACGGCGCCGCGAGAGGGAGTGACGGCACGCTCGATCAGTAGGGCAGACGTCTTCCGACGCCGCTTTCCAGCGCGCGGCGATAGATCCAGTCTGCCAGGGCGATGTCCTGGTTCACCAGGCCGATGGCACGGATGAAGATGCGCTCGCGATCGGACTCTCGCACCGGCTTCTTGCCGGCGAGCAGCTCCGGCAGCTCAGCGTAGAGATCTTTCTTAGTGAGGTAATTCTCTTTCAGCATCCGCTGCATGTCAGATTTGTTCTTGCAGTGCTCCCAGCTATCGACGACGAACTTGTCGGCTTTTTTATACACTGCATTTTCCATCTCCTGATGCTTGCCGATGGAGTAGACGGTAATTCCCTCGCCGAGCCACTGCTCCTGCACGAATGGCGTCGACGTTGTCGTGGCTGAGATCACCACGTCCGCGTCTTTGAGTGCCTCCTCCGTGGATGCCACCGCTCGGATGTTGAGGTCGTATTCTTTGCCGAGTTCCTTGGCGTAATTCTGGCGCGACTCGGGCGTGCGTGAAGTAACGCGAACTTCCTTAAGGTCAAATGCCTTGGTCATCACCGGCACGACAGCGCGAGCCGTATCGCCGGCTCCGAGCATTGCCATCGTCGCCGCGCCTTTCCGCGCCAACAGGCGGCAGGCCACGGCTGCTGCGGCAGCAGTGCGCACCGCGTGACACCAGTCTTCGTCCATGATGGCCAGAATTTCGCCGCCCTCGCGGTCGCTGAGAATTAAAATCCGGCGCGGGCCGCGCGCCGGACGCGAAGGGTCGCGGCTGCCGCCGGCAGCTTTGATCGAACGGATGCGAAAGCCGGCTACCGGCTCATTCACGAGCGCGCAGCCGGTAACCCAGGATTGCCACCCAGCCTCCGGCTTTATGGCTAGATCTTCCGGTGTCGACCAGATGACGCGCGCTTCACTGTGATCGCGTAGCGCCTGCTCGGTGATCTCAATGGCGCGACCTAGATCGAGAACTTTTTTTACGTCCTGGTTTGAAAGATAGAGGATGCCGGTTGGTTCCATCTTATTTGTGCGGAGCTCAGGGCAGGGAGACAGGCGGATCAGCTTCAAGATGAAGCTTTTTGCAATACGAAAAAGCAGCCAGTCCCCGTGGCTTCTAATCAATGATCCGGAGATCTTCGCATCCGGAGGTCAAAAACTCAGGACCCCTCTCGGTAATCAAGACATCTTCTTCGAGATGAACGGCGCTTTTGGCCGATCGCACCTTGGGCTCCAGCGCGAGAATCATGCCGGGACGATGGAGTTCCTTTTCCACTTCGTTGAGCGACGGCGGCTCGGCCCTCGCCATGCCAATGCCATGCCCGATGCGCTTCGGGCTATCCACTCGCTCGAAGCCGCGCTTCTCGAGCTCGCGATTGGCGATCCGCGGCAGCTCGGCGATGGGAGTCCCCGGTTGCATGGCCTCGAAGCAAAGTTGAATAACGTCGCACGCGGTTCGATGCTCGGTTTTTTGATCTTCGCTCGGTTGGCCGAAGATCGCCATGCGCGTGATATCGCCATAGTAGCCTTCGTAGCACGCGCCGAAATCAGCGATCATGCGATCGCCCTTCTGGTAGCGGCGATCGTCGTAAGCCGTCGACGAGTTCAACATAAGAAATCCAGGATGGCGAGGGTGAGCGCCCTCTTCAATCATCGCGATATAAAGTTTTTCGGCGACTTCCCGTCGCGTGACGCCGGGCTTTAACTGCGGCACGCAGCGATCGTAGGCTTTCATCGATATCTCGCACGCCTTGCGCATAGTCGTGACTTCCAGCGGGCTTTTGATGAGCCGCATTTCCGTCAGCGCCGCGGTCCCGTCTTCAATCTTCGCTTTCGGAAGCGCTTCGGTCAGTCGCGACAGATGATTTGCGGGAATTCCCAGACGCTGGTCGTCGCCAAGCTCGAAACCCAGTTTGGCTTCCGCCAGGCCCATCTCTTTCAAACAATCCGCGATCATCCCCTGCGGAAACGGCACGTCAACGTAGGCGCGCACATCGCCGATCCAGGGAATCGACTTGGCTTTGGCCTTTTCGTTGCCGTAAACCAGGACTAACGGTTTTTCTCCTTTGGGTAGAAAGCAGAGCTGCGGCCGTTGAATATGATCGAACTGGTAGCTGATCAAGCCGGTGAGGTACCAATAGTTGTCTTTCGCTGAGACAATGAGCGCATCCAGACCGTCGCGCTCCATAAGCGCCTGGGCTCGCTCGTAACGATCCAGGTATTCCTGTTGGGGGAACGGAGCTTCTGTAGCCATGCTGCCTCCCTCTATTCTCCGGTCCAAGGCTGAGGCTAAGGTTCAGGTTAAGGCTTTGCCCGCTAAGTTCGCTCGCCTTATTGAGCGCTATCGGGCAATCGCTTGTCTGCCTTCCAGCCTGCTCAATCCATCCAGGTATTTTAGCGCGTCAGCCAACTGGACAACACTCGCGTACTTGGCGTTCATTTCGAAAAGGTTGACCAGGTGCGAGGTGCGGGAGCGGTCGAAGACGCATTCCTCGACCACAAAGACCGGATAGCCGAACGAATAACCGTCGAGGACCGTGCCGCGCACGCAGCCGCAGGTACTGGTGCCGGTGACGAGCAGGCAGTCGATGTTCTTGCGCACCAGGTAAGTTATCAAATGAGTGCCGAAGAAAGCGCTGGCCCTGGCCTTGCGGACGATGAATTCACCCTCCTGAGGTTTGATCATCTCGGGAAATTCGGTCGCTATTTTTTCGAAGTCGGTCGCGTCTACTCCACGTTTGGTCGCGTTGCCAAAAGCCGCTTTGAAATCGGGATCGCTGGTCGAATAGATCACCGAGACGTCCGCCTCACGACAAGCCTGTAGTAACTGTTGGATTTTGGGCAACGCATCCCAGGCGACCTTGCCGCAGCTCGTAGGGAACTCGTCGATGGCGTCCATGACATCCATCGATTTAGTGCCGGTAAAACCGGTAATAACGTCGATGATCAACAGCGCGGGGTTACGCCCGAACTCCTGTTTGCCTTTGTAACCCGCCTTCTCGTACATTTTTCGCTCTTCGTCCGGAAAGAACGTTTCCCACTCTCGCATGATTGAACCTCCTTCTTCAGAGCTACTGAAAACGTATGACTCAAACGCATCCTATTTTTGCACCGCCAAGGTGTCAAGTTAGGCCGGATGTAGGTAGTGGTTCAGTTACAATCACAGTCTACCGTTACATCAGGAAAGATTCCTCGCTCCCGCTCGGAATGACACCTAAAGGATTTGTCATCTCGAACGAAGTGAGGGATCTTGGGCCAAATTGAACCACTACCCGGATGCACGTACAAGTCGATCTTTACGATTTCTACGATTTAAACCCTTTGAATCGCTTGAACGGCTTGAACTCTCAGTCTTACTCGTTTCACGGCGAATACAGCTTGTCGCCTCGGCGGGTCATGAAGAGATCCAGCGGGAGCTCGGCGCCGATGCTTTTCTCCTTGGCTTTTTCGTACATCTTCCTTGCCGTCGCCGCGAACTGAATTCCCATGCCGGTGTTGTTTTTGAAAAAGGTAATTTCTTTATCATTATTTCGGCCGCGGCACTTGCCCGTCAAAAGCTCGCCCAGCTCATGCAGATCTTCGGCTTTGACGACGCCGCGTTCGAGCCGGTCGTGGAATTCCGCCTGCCTATCGAGGAAAATCTGCGGCTTGTAGCCGACAACGATCAGGTCGGATTTTTTGATGGCGTCGTCATCGAGCTCGCGTCTGGGCAGAAAACCGTCGCCGCCGACGATGCTGTTGATGTGCATGCCTTTTTCCAGCCATTTCCCCTGGACGACGGGGTCTACGGTATTGGTCGCCGCTGTGACGATATCGCTCCCGCGGACGGCTTCTTCCGCGGAAGCGACCGGTACAACTTCGACTTGCGTTTCTTTGCTCATGTCCTTGGCAAACTTCTCGCGATTGGCTTTCGTCGGACTGTAGACTTTGATCTTTATCAGAGGACGCACAGCCAGATGTGCTGTCACCTGAGTCCTCGCCTGCTCTCCGGCTCCCAGAAGCCCCATGACTGTCGCGTCTTTTCGTGCAAGATGCTTCGCCGCCACCCCGCTGGTGGCGCCTACGCGGATGACCGAGAGCGTATGGTCGTCCATAATCGACAACAGCTCGCAGGTGTCCATATCGAATAAAAAGACCAGGCCGACGAAGTCTCCGGGATAAACGCGCCGCTTCGCCCCGGCGACTTGGACTTCTTTGGAGAAGCTCGAGTCGATGCGCAGCGCCATGGATTTGATGCCGGGCACGAGTCCCATGATGTTGTTGAAGTAATACTGCCCGCCTGCTTCTTTCCAGGGCGTTCGTAGCCGGGCCCGGGGCGCGTTCATCGCCTTCCCTTCACCCAACTCGCGGAACGCCTGCTCGATGGCATCGATCGCTTCTGCCATCGGGAGCAGATTTTCCATCTGCTCGTTTTTGAGAACTAAAACCATCGATCCTTCTCCCTTAGCAGGCCGCTGAAAAAGGCTCATCTGCTTCGTTGCGCCTGCCCGACTCGTTCCAACCTACTATCAGAGTGCGCCCCACTCGTCGAGCTTCGCGCGCATCGCATATGAACCTTTTTGATCGGCCCGAAACTGAAACTTTAAAGTGAGTTTTCAAGCCCTCTTCGAGAGGCAGACTCTAACGAGTGCCTAAACAGACCTCCCCGGACAATCAAGAACGATTGATGCGTTGAAATGAAAGATGCAACACCCCGAAAAAAGAAGGGCTGAGGAATTAACCTCAGCCCTTCGGGAAAGAACTCTTTTGGCCGGCTAGCCTTTACGCGCTTTGAACCAGTCGGCGTCGACCTGAATAAAGTGTTTCCACTTTTCCGGCGCCGCCGCCTCTTCAAAAATGGCTTCGACAGGGCAGACAGGCTCGCAAGCGCCGCAGTCGATGCATTCCTCAGGATCGATATAGAGTTTTTTCTCTTTTTCGAACTCCTCAGTCTCATTTTTTGTGGGATGGATGCAATCCACCGGACAAACGTCCACACAAGCGGTATCCTTCACGTCGATACAAGGCTCAGCAATGATATAGGTCATCTCCTCCTCCTAGTAAGCAGTCAGACTTTTACTCTAGTAGCAAATCGAATTATCCAAGTCAATTAAGTCCTAGCGTATTGCTCTGACCGTGTTGGCGCTCTCCTTCACTGGGCATAGCCCCAGCCCTTCGGTGGCTTCGGCTTGACCCTCCTAACGAGAAGTGTTAGACGAAGCCAATTCCAACAAAAGGGGGATGCCAATGGCAAAGCTCCGTCACCTTGCGATCTTGACGCACCAGCCGGAGAAGATGGCGCACTTCTATAAGCGTGTTTTCGAGCTCAAGGAATTGTACCGGACGAAAAACGGCTCAGTCCATCTATCGGATGGCGAAGTCAATCTGGCCATACTCAACGCCAACGATCCAAAAGAACCTGGCCATGCCGCGGGCCTCTACCATTTTGGCTTTCATGTCGACAATCCGGACCAGGTGGCCGAGCGGATCAAGGAGCTTCACCCGGACGGTGCCCCTAAAGCCAGGCCCAACGGAACCACCTACGCGGAGACGCGGGGCTCCGACCCGGACGGGAATCTGTTCGACATCTCAACGTGGGGATGGGGCGATAAACCGTTGCCTAAGAAAAAGGGCGGGCCGGGCGCTTGATTTTTCCCGCAAAGATTTGGCTATGTTGAAGTTCACATTTCCAGCCCTGGCTTTGCTGGCGTCCTTGGCCGTTGTTTTGCGTGCCCCGGCAACCAGCGTTGCGGCAACCGTGGGTGAAGTCGTGAAAGCCGTCCGAAGCCTGCCGCCCGCCCAGCGCAAAGCCTTTCTCGAAGACGGCGCGCGGAAGGAAGGCCAACTGATCTGGTACACTTCGATGAGCCTTTCGGACTATCCCAAAGTCGCCGGCCTCTTCGAAAAGGCCTATCCATTCATAAAGACAAACACGTACCGCGCTACGCCGTCAGGTCTTTTTACCCGAATCGATACCGAGGCCAAAGCCGGCCGCTTCGCCGTTGACGTGGTAAGCTCCGCCTCGGTGCAAATGTGGCAATTAAAACAAAGCCGCTACTCGATTGGCTATCTTTCTCCCGAGCTTAAGGGTTTTCCCGCCGGTTCTTTCGACCCGGACGGGTTTTGGTCCTCCTATGAAGTGACGCCGATCATCCTGGCGTACAATCCAAAATTGGTGGCGCCCTCGGAAGTCCCAAAGAGCTACGCTGATCTTCTCGATCCCAAATGGTCGGGTAAGATGAGTCTCGGCACCGACGAATACGAGTGGTTCAGTGTTCTTTTGGACGGGATGGGAAAAGCAAAGGCAACCGAGTTCATCAAAGCTCTCGCGCGGCAGAAACTTCATATGCCGGGGTCCAGCAGTGTCATGCGCGTCCAGCTCTTGATGGCCGGTGAAAATGCTATCGCCATCGCAGCGCGCGGCCGGCGCGTCGCGGAATTTAAGGAAAAGGGCGCTCCCATCGACTATCGGATTGTTGACCCATACGGCGGTGAACCGAACTCTTTGGCCCTGATGCGCCGTGGGTCGCATCCACACGCGTCTTTGCTGTTCATCGATTGGCTGCTTTCGGAGGAAATCCAGACCTTCATCGCCCAGCAGATTCCGCGCATGTCTTTGCGTAAGGGAGTCAAACAGCTGCCGCGAAACCAAGCGCTCTTCGCGAAAGAATTTGTCTTTGTTAATCCTGCTACGATCGGTTCGAACTTGAACGAGATCATTGCGACCTATCGGGAAACATTTGGGCTCGCGCGTGCGCGCTAGCTTTCGCGGCAACGTCTCCTGTCGAAGATCCCCTGGCAGCCCTCTTACCAACACAAAAAAGATGCAATGACAGTCGAGATCGTTCGGCGCGGCGCAGGCAGGAGATACCGTGACGGCGATCTGAAAAGGATTGCGGCAAAGCTGCTCGCCATGCTCAAGCAACACCGGGCGGAGCTAAGCA
Source organism: Binatia bacterium (assembly GCA_050735975.1). Classification (GTDB taxonomy): domain Bacteria; phylum Desulfobacterota; class Binatia; order UBA9968; family UBA9968; genus DATMBL01. The sequence continues at coordinate 22,970 of JBOHVS010000321.1, forward strand.
TCGCTCTAGTGGGCGATAGCGAGATGCGGAAGCTAAACGCCAAATACCGGAAAAAGAACAGCACAACCGATGTGCTCTCGTTCCCGTCGGAAGAGAAGCTTCCCACCGGCTCAGTGCTGCTCGGCGACGTAGTCGTCTCCGTGGACCAAGCAAGGAGGCAAGCCAAAGAGCACAACAAGACATTCAAGAGCGAAATGGCTACTTTGCTGATTCACGGCGTCCTTCACCTTTTAGGCTACGACCACGAGCGCTCCGCGAAGGAGGCCAGGAAGATGGCTCGCCTCGAAAAGAGAATCTATCGCGTGCTTTGTGAGCAGCGGGTGTTGAGGGTATAATCGCTTATTGGCGCTTCAGACCGATCGCTTAACAGCGACGGCTGAGCTTGGGTCATGCTAATACATGGCACCTACTGAAGCGAAGCAATGAATTGAACGGGAGAGTAACAGTCAGATGTTAGAAGAAACCAAAGAACAACTTGCCCGGCTGGAAGAGCGGCTCGAACTCTTGCGGAGGCGTCTTTGACCTGGAGACTAAACAAAAGCGGATCGAAGACCTCAACCAAATCACTTCACGTCCGGATTTCTGGAACGACGGCGAAAAAGCCCAGGGCATTCTCAAAGAACAATCGTCCCTCAGGGAAATCATCGACGCCTGGGAGAAGCACAAAGCCGGCCTGGAAGAGGCGCGGTTTTTTCTGGATGTAGCCAAAGACGAAAAAAGTGAAGAGGCTCTAAACGAAGCCGCGGCCAAAGTCGCCGAGGTCACCCAGGGGCTGGCTCAGACCGAGCTAGCGCAACTTCTTGGCGGCCCCGACGATCGCCGCAGCGCCATCGTGAGCCTCCATCCCGGAGCCGGCGGGACCGAGGCGCAAGACTGGGCGGAGATACTGCTGCGCATGTACCTGCGCTGGGCCGACCGCAGAGGTTATCGCAAAGAGATCCTGGAATATCAGCCCGGTGAAGAGGCGGGCGTTAAGAGCGTCACGTTTACGGTGGAAGGCGATTACGCGTACGGTTATTTGAAAGCTGAGGCCGGCATCCACCGGCTAGTTCGGATCTCCCCCTTCGACGCTAACTCGCGGCGCCACACCTCGTTTGCTTCCGTCTTCGTTTATCCGGAGGTGGACGATACGATAAAGGTTGAAATCAACGAGGCGGACCTGCGAGTGGATACTTACCGGTCGAGCGGCGCCGGCGGGCAGCACGTTAACAAAACCGACTCGGCAGTTCGCCTCACCCACATGCCGACCGGGATCGTAGTCGCCTGCCAAAACGAACGCTCCCAGCACAAGAACCGGGCGATGGCCATGAAGATTCTGCGATCGCGACTTTATGACCTGGAGGTCGAAAAGCAAAGGGAAAAGATGGAGACCTTCCACAAGACAAAGAAAGACATCGCCTGGGGCAGCCAGATTCGCTCCTATGTGCTCCATCCCTACCGAATGGTCAAGGATCACCGCTCGAACCTGGAGGTCGGAAATGCGGATGCGGTCCTCGACGGCGACCTCGACCAGTTCATTCAGGCCGTCCTGCTCCAAACCAGCGAAGCACAGAGCGGCTA
>JBOHVS010000322.1:0-32302 GCA_050735975.1 Binatia bacterium
TCTGCCGGCGATGCCTTCGAAGGTTCGAATCCTTCCCTCTCCACCATTTTTGCGGGAATAGCTCAGTTGGTAGAGCGCGAGCCTTCCAAGCTCGGGGTCGCGGGTTCGAGTCCCGTTTCCCGCTCCATTTTGTTATGGCTGATGGCAAATGGCAGGCGGCTGCTTGATACTCCATTCGCGAGAGTCGGCTGCTCGCTATAGACCATCGACTGAACCTGCCCAGGTAGCTCAGTCGGTAGAGCACGTCCTTGGTAAGGACGAGGTCGGCGGTTCAATCCCGCTCCTGGGCTTTGTTTAGACGCATCGTGCTTTTGCACAAACGGAGAAATTAAACGAAATCATAGCGTCATTGACTGGCAAACCAACCAGGAGGAAGCGATGAGCAAACAGAAGTTTGAGCGGAAGAAACCGCACCTAAATATCGGCACGATCGGTCACGTCGACCATGGCAAAACGACTTTGACTGCCGCTATTACTAAGGTGTTGGAAAAGCAAGGTAAAGCCAAGTTTGTGGCGTATGACCAGATCGACAAGGCGCCGGAAGAAAAGGAAAGGGGCGTTACGATCAATATTGCCCATGTGGAGTACGAGACGGAGAAGCGTCATTATGCCCACGTGGACTGCCCGGGTCACGCTGACTATATCAAAAACATGATCACGGGAGCGGCACAAATGGATGGAGCGATCCTGGTGGTGTCTGCGGCTGATGGGCCGATGCCGCAAACGCGCGAGCATATTCTGTTGGCACGGCAAGTCGGTGTTCCTGGGATTGTCGTGTTCCTGAATAAGGCGGACATGGTGGATGACAAAGAACTGTTGGATCTCGTCGAACTCGAGGTCCGTGAGCTGCTCTCCAAATATAAATTCCCTGGTGATGACACGCCCATCATCGTGGGTAGCGCGTTAAAAGCAATGGAAGGTGATACGTCGGAAATGGGGGAAGGCGCTGTCTTAAAGCTGATGGAGGCTGTGGACTCCTTCATCAAGGAGCCGGTCCGTGACATCGACAAACCGTTCATTATGCCGGTCGAAGACGTTTTTACCATAAGCGGTCGTGGTACGGTCGTTACGGGCCGTGTTGAGCGGGGCGTTGTCAAAGTGGGTGAGGAAATCGAGATCGTCGGCTTCAGGGCGACTCAAAAAACCGTGGCGACTGGCGTCGAGATGTTCCGCAAGCTCTTGGACGAAGGGCAGGCGGGCGACAACATCGGTGTGCTCCTGCGTGGAACCAAACGCGAAGACGTCGAACGAGGACAGGTACTGGCGAAGCCGGGAAGTATTACGCCCCACACGAAATTCAATGCGGAGGCTTATGTTCTTACCAAGGAAGAAGGTGGCCGCCACACGCCGTTCTTCAGCAACTATCGTCCCCAGTTCTATTTCCGTACGACCGACGTCACGGGCGTCGTGAAGTTGCCCGAAGGCACCGAGATGGTTATGCCGGGCGACAACATCAACGTGGAGATCGAGCTGATCACTCCGGTGGCGATGGACCAGGGACTGAATTTCGCGATCCGCGAAGGCGGTAGGACCGTTGGCGCCGGGGTTGTCACCAAGATCATCCAGTAGCTCCAGGCCAGGGAGGCTAAGGCTATGCGGGAACTCGTAGGGTTTGCTTGTGATCAATGTAAACGCAAGAATTACACCACGAACAAAAACAGGAAACGAACCACGGAGAAACTTTCGCTCAAAAAATTCTGTTCTTCTTGCCGGACCCATACCCTGCACCGCGAGGTAAAAATCTAACGGGGACCAGGGGTCAGTAGCTCCAATTGGCTAGAGCGCCGGACTCCAAATCCGGTCGTTGCAGGTTCGAGTCCTGCCTGACCCGCCACCTCATTGTGTCGGGTAATCATGGGGGAATGGATACAGAAGCTCCAGGATGGCATTCGCCGCGTAACGGAATTCTTCGAAGAAGCCTGGCAGGAGCTCAAAAAAGTCCATTGGCCGTCGCGCAAGGAAACTTACGCTGCGACGGCGGTCGTTATCATCGTCGTGGTGTTGATCTCTATCTACTTGGCCTTGGTGGATTTAGGTCTGACTAAAGCCATTCAGGCGATTATCGGGTAACTGGGTCTCCCTTATGGCTAAGCAATGGTACATCGTGCACACGTTTTCGGGCTATGAGCAGAAGGCCAAGGCGGCTCTTGAGGAGAGAATCAAAGCCCTCGGCAAGCAGGAATTTTTTGGCGAGACCCTGGTGCCGGTCGAGAAAGTGGTCGAGCTGGTCAAAGGGAAGAAAAAGACGTCTTCGAGGAAGTTTTTTCCGGGTTATATCCTGGTGCAGATGGAGCTGAACGATGACACCTGGCACGTCGTCAAGGAGACGCCTAAAATCACGGGTTTCGTCGGCGGCAGCACGAATCCACCCCCGGTAAGCGATGAAGAGGTTCGAACCATCACGCAGCAGATGGAGGAAGGGGCCATAAAGCCGAAGCCGCGAGTCCTTTTCTCGGTCGGTGAAAACGTCAAAGTAGTCGATGGCCCGTTTGCCGATTTTAATGGGATCGTCGAAGACGTGAAGCCGGACAAAGGTAAGCTGAGGGTATTGATCAGCATCTTTGGGCGCGCGACTCCGGTGGAGTTAGAATTTGTCCAGGTGGAGCGGAATTAGCCAAAAGGGTCGATAACAAAGATGGCAAAGAAAGTTATTGGCGAGATTAAGCTTCAGATCCCGGCCGGCCAGGCGAACCCGAGTCCGCCGGTGGGTCCCGCGCTCGGCCAGCGGGGCGTTAATATCATGGAATTCTGTAAGAACTTCAATGCCGCCACGCAGTCGCAGCAAGGAATGATTATTCCCGTGATCATTACGGTCTATGCCGATCGGTCCTTTACGTTTGTGACCAAGACGCCGCCGGCATCTGTGCTGCTGAAGAAAGCAGCCGGAGTGGAAAAAGGATCAGCCGAGCCAGGCAAGGTCAAGGTTGGTAAGGTTACTCGGAACCAAATAAGGCAGATCGCCGAACTGAAGCTCAAAGATCTCACGGCTAAGGATTTGGCCGCTGCCGAGAAATCGGTAGAGGGCACCGCGCGCAGCCTCGGTCTTGAGGTCGAGGGTTAAGATCGTGGAGAGCAAGGAGCTAAGAGCAGGAGCAAGAGCACTTTGCGCTTGGCGCTTAGCCCTCTGTGTTAGGGGAAAGTCATGAGTGGGAACAGCAAAGCCTTTCGAGCCGCTTTGGAGAAAGTGGATCGTACCCAGCGCTATCCGTTGGAAGACGGTGTGCGCTTGGCTAAGGAGACGGCGCGCGCGAAGTTTGATGAAACGGTTGAAATGGCCGTGCGGTTAGGCGTCGATCCAAGGCAAGCGGATCAGAACGTCCGCGGGACGGTCAATCTGCCGCATGGCATGGGGAAAACGATCAGAGTCCTCGCCTTTGCCAAGGGCGAAAAGGAGAAAGAAGCGCAGGAAGCAGGCGCCGACTATGTTGGCAGCGATGATCTGATCAAAAAGATCAGCGAGGGATGGTTTGAGTTCGACAAGGCAGTGGCCACCCCCGATATGATGGGGGCCGTCGGCCGGATTGGAAAGATCCTCGGGCCTCGCGGTTTGATGCCTAATCCGAAAACCGGGACTGTGACCCCCGAAATCGGCAAAGCGGTAAAAGAAATCAAAGCCGGTAAATTGGAGTTTCGCGTCGATAAGGCTGGGATCGTTCATGTGCCTGTAGGGAAGGCTTCCTTCAATCCGGAAAAGCTGATCGATAATGCAAAGGCCGTCTTGGCTTCTATTCTAAGGGCCAAGCCCGCTTCCGCCAAGGGGAACTATGTTCGCGGCGTGACGGTCTCGACGACCATGGGACCGGGGATAAAGATCGATTTATCTCAAGTTCGCGCCATGGCTGCGTGAGATCGTACTTCACACAGCGGAAGTCGCAATTTTCTGATTCGTTCATAGGGAGAAGAGCATGGCAGAGTTGGAGACTGTGCGTGCGAGCCACGGTGAAAAGGCCGAAACCGTTGCGGCCGTTCACGAAAAGTTCAGAGCAGCCAAGATGGCGATCGTTACGGAATACCGTGGTTTGAGCGTGGCGCAGATGACTCGACTTCGGCGGGAGATCCGCGGCGCGGCCGGAGAATACCAGGTCATCAAAAATACCCTGGCGCGCCGGGCGTTGGAAGACACCGCGTACGGTTCTCTGGAAAGCTTCCTTGAGGGGCCGAACGGTTGGGTCTTTGCTTATGAAGACCCCGTTATGCTCTCGAAGGCCCTCGTTAAATTCGCTGAAGAGAACGATAAGCTGGCGATCAAGGGGGCTATGTTCGAAGGCCAGCTGATGGATCGGGCCAAGGTCAAGGTGTTGGCCCAAATGCCCAGCAAGCCGGAACTCCAGGCTCAATTGCTCGCCCTCATTCAAGCGCCGGCGACTCAGCTGGTTCGATTGATTCAAGAACCGGGGGCCCGAGTGGTCAGGCTCCTCGACCGGGTAGGCAAGAGCAAATCGGAATAGTTCACATTTTTGGCAATTCACTTAAAGGGGGACGTTTATGGCAGAGGTTTCAAAAGAACAGGTAAAAGATTTTATCAAGCACATGACGCTTCTGGACGCAGCGGCGCTTGTCAAAGAATTGGAAGAAGAGTTGGGTGTGAGCGCCGCCGCCCCGGTAGCCGTAGCAGCGGCCGCGGCCGGTCCGGCCGCGGCGGCGGCGGAGGAGAAGACCGAGTTTAACGTCATTCTGGCCGAGGCGGGAGAGAAAAAGATTCAAGTTATTAAGGTAGTCCGCGAGTTGACCGGTCTGGGATTGAAGGAGGCGAAAGATCTCGTCGATGGGGCGCCTAAGCCGGTTAAGGAGGCTGTGCCCAAAGCGGAAGCCGAGAACGTCAAAAAGAAACTCGAGGAGCAGGGGGCCAAGGTCGAGATCAAGTAGTCCAATGATGATCGTGTGGTGCAAATTTGTGGGTTCAGTATATCAGGCGGGCTTTGTCTCGTTAGATCGATAGAGGAGCAATCATGGCATTTCAGGTGGCCAACAATTTACGCTTTCGCCGCAGCTTCGGGAGGATCAAAAAAATTATCGATCTTCCCTATCTGATTGAAATCCAGAAAAACTCCTACGAATTATTCTTGCAAAAGGACGTTTCACCGACCCAAAGGCAGAATATCGGTCTTCAGGAAGTTTTCCGCTCGGTATTCCCTATCAAGGACTTCAACGAAACCGCATCGCTGGAGTTTGTCAGCTATGCTCTCGGCGAGCCTAAATACGACGTCGAGGAGTGCCATCAGCGAGGGATGACTTACGCCGCCCCTTTAAAGGTGACGGTGCAGTTGGTGCTGTGGGACGTCGATCCGCAAACCGGCTCGCGCAGCATCAAGAATGTTAAAGAGCAGGAAGTCTATTTCGGCGAAATCCCGTTGATGACCAAAAACGGTACGTTTATGGTCAACGGCACGGAACGGGTTATCGTGAGCCAGTTGCATCGTTCGCCCGGAGTGTTTTTCGAGCACGATAAAGGTAAGACCCATGCCAGCGGTAAATTGCTCTATTCGGCGCGGGTGATTCCCTATCGAGGTTCGTGGGTGGATTTGGAGTTCGATCCGCGGGACATTTTATATGTCCGCATTGACCGGCGCCGGAAGTTTCATGGCACGGTGCTTCTCCGCGCCTTGGGAATGACCACCGAAGACTTGATCAACTATTACTACCGAAGCGATACGATCGTGTTCGATGGTCGCAAGCCTGGGCTGGTCTTTAATCCCGCCCACCTCATGGGAGCCAAAGCTTCTTCCGACATTCGCGATCCCAAATCCAATGAGTTGATCGTCAAGGAAGGCAAAAAATTCACGCGGCCCGTGATTCGTCAAATGGAGGTCGCCAAACTCAAGCATGTTCCCATCGCTTGGGAAGAAATCCTCGGCCGGGTCGCGGCGCACGATATCGTCGATCCTCAGACAAAAGAAGTCATAGTCGAGTCGAATCAGAGCATCACGCAAGAGAAGCTCGACGTGATTCGAGAGCGCGGGATCCATCAGATCGAAATCTTGTTTATTGAGGAATCTACCGTCGGCCCGTTCCTGCGGAATACCTTGCTGCAAGATCGCATCAATTCTCCCCAGGAGGCGATTTTGGAGATCTACCGGCGTTTGCGGCCGGGAGATCCGCCGACGGTCGAGTCCGCGACGAACTTCTTCAATAATCTTTTTTTCAATCCCGATCGCTATGATCTTTCCAAAGTCGGTCGCCTTAAGCTGAACCATCGTTTGAAACTCAATGTGCCCCTGGAACAAGGGACGTTGCGGAAGGAAGATATCCTCGAAGTCGTTCGCTACCTTATGGAGCTAAAAAACGGCAACGGCTCGGTCGATGACATCGATCACTTGGGCAATCGTCGCGTTCGCGCCGTCGGGGAATTGGTGGAAAACCACTTCCGCGTCGGCTTGGTCCGGATGGAACGGGCGATCAAGGAAAAGATGAGCCTCCAAGACATTGAGACTTTGATGCCTCAGGAGCTCATCAATTATAAGCCGGTATCCGCGGCGTTAAAGGAGTTCTTCGGCTCCAGTCAGCTCTCTCAGTTCATGGATCAGACGAATCCGCTTTCGGAAATCACCCACAAACGGCGTCTCTCGGCGCTGGGTCCGGGCGGTCTCACCCGCGAGCGGGCCGGATTCGAAGTCCGTGACGTGCATCCGACGCACTATGGTCGCGTTTGCCCGATTGAGACTCCCGAAGGGCCGAATATCGGGTTGATCGCTTCTCTGACCACTTACGCCCGGGTCAATGAATTCGGCTTCATCGAGACGCCGTATCGCGAAGTCGAGAACGGACGAGTGACGGATCGCATTCGTTATCTCTCGGCGCTCGAAGAAGAAGATCACGTCATCGCACAGGCCAACGCGCCCATCGATGGCCGCGGCGCTTTCACCATCGATCTGGTCTCCGCCCGCAAAGGCGGTGAGTTCGTCATGGCTCGACCCGAAGAGGTCAACTTCATGGACGTCTCGCCCAACCAGCTTGTCAGCGTGGCGGCCTCGCTGATTCCGTTCCTGGAGAACGATGACGCGAACCGCGCCCTTATGGGATCAAACATGCAACGGCAGGCGGTTCCTTTGCTGCGCACCGAGGCGCCGTTCGTCGGGACCGGAATGGAGAAGACCGTCGCGCGTGATTCCGGGGTCACGGTTGTGGCCAAAAGAGATGGCGTCATTGAAAGCGTTGATTCGACGCGGATCGTAGTGAAGGCGGACAAGCCGTCCGGCGCCAGGGACACCGGAGTCGACATCTATAATCTGGTCAAGTACCAGCGGTCGAATCAAAACACCTGTGTTAATCAAAGGCCGATCGTCGTCGTGGGAGATCAAGTGAAAGCGGGCGACGTCATTGCCGATGGACCGTCGACGGAAATGGGCGAGCTCGCCTTGGGCCGTAATGTAGTCGTCGCTTTGATGCCGTGGGGCGGGTACAACTTTGAGGATTCGATTCTCATCAGCGAGAGGGTCGTTAAAGAAGACATTTACACTTCGATTCACATCGAGGAGTTCGAATGCGTCTCTCGCGACACCAAGCTTGGGCCCGAAGAAATCACTCGCGACATCCCGAACGTCGGCGATGAGGCTCTTACCGACCTGGACGAGAGCGGCATCATCCGCATCGGCGCCGAGGTCAAACCGGGGGATATTCTGGTCGGGAAGATAACCCCTAAAGGCGAGACGCAGCTCTCTCCGGAAGAAAAACTTTTGCGTGCGATCTTCGGCGAGAAGGCGGGCGAGGTGCGGGATACTTCACTGCGCGTCCCGCCGGGCGTGGAGGGCACGGTTATCAACGTGCGGATCTTTTCACGCAAGGGGCTCGGGAAAGACGAAAGAAGCAAAGCGATCGAGGATGAGGAGATCACGCGTCTCAAGAAAGACCAGCACGACGAGGTGCGCATCCTTCAAGAAGGAGCGCTCAAACGGCTCAAGAAGTTGCTCGTCGGGCGGCGTTTGGCCGTGCGGGTGAGTGATGACAGCCGCAAGGTGCTGATCAACAAAGGCAAGGAACTGACCGATGAAGACCTTGATCAGATCCCGATGAGCTATTGGGGCGAGATTCGCGTCGACAACGAATCGGTGGAGGCCGAGCTTAACCGGATCGTGGAAAGTACCAGCGAACAGGTTAGGCTCATTAAGGATCTGTTCGAAGATAAAATCGATAAACTCAAAGGCGGTGATGAGTTGCCGCCCGGCGTGATCAAGATGGTCAAGGTCTTCGTCGCTATTAAACGTAAGCTGCAAGTCGGCGATAAGATGGCGGGGCGACACGGCAATAAAGGGGTTATTTCTCGTATTTTGCCGGAAGAGGATATGCCCTACCTGGAAGACGGGACGCCGGTTGACGTTGTGTTGAATCCGCTGGGAGTTCCGTCTCGGATGAACGTCGGCCAGATCCTTGAGGCGCATCTGGGTTGGGCGGCGAGGAGCCTTGGTCATCAGATCGATGAGCTGTTGCGCCATCATCGCCAGGAGGTCGACATGCTCCGCCGGCGCCTCAAGGAGTTCCTGAACACGAAAGAAGCCGGCGAACTGATCGACGGAATTAAGGACGCCGAATTGTACAAACTGGCCGACAAATACCGCGACGGCGTTCGAGTGGCTTCGCCGGTCTTCGACGGGGCCGTCGAAGATGAAACGGTCAATCTGCTCCGAAAAGCAGGACTGCCGGCAACCGGCCAGGTGACCCTTCACGACGGGCGGAGCGGAGAGCCCTTTGATGGGAAGGTGACGGTGGGTGTCATGTACATCATGAAGCTCCATCACCTGGTCGACGACAAGATCCACGCGCGCTCGACCGGCCCTTATTCCCTCGTCACCCAGCAGCCGCTTGGCGGCAAGGCCCAGTTCGGCGGCCAGCGCCTTGGCGAGATGGAAGTCTGGGCGCTGGAAGCTTATGGCGCGGCTTACACGCTGCAGGAAATGTTGACCGTGAAGTCCGATGATGTCATCGGACGGACGCGGATGTATGAAGCTATTGTCAAAGGCGACAACCTTCTGGAACCCGGGCTGCCGGAGTCTTTCAATGTCATGGTCAAGGAGCTCCAAAGCTTGGGATTGGATGTCGAGTTGATAGAGGAGAAGTAGTTCATCCCAGTGAGGCTGTGTCGCTTCGACCGGAGGTAAAACCATTATGGAAGATCTGTTCAATCTGTTTGAGAAACCTAAAAATCCGTTGAGCTTTAACGCTATCAAGGTGTCTATCGCCTCTCCGGAGAAGATTCGTTCGTGGTCTCATGGCGAGGTCAAGAAGCCGGAGACGATCAATTACCGCACTTTTAAACCGGAACGCGACGGGCTCTTTTGCGCCAAAATTTTCGGTCCGACCAAAGACTACGAATGCAATTGCGGCAAGTACAAGCGGATGCGCCACCGTGGAGTGGTTTGTGAAAAATGCGGGGTCGAGGTTATCCAGTCAAAAGTTCGCCGCGAGCGTATGGGGCATATCGAGCTCGCCACTCCCGTGGTACACATCTGGTTCCTTAAGAGCCTCCCCAGCCGAATCGGCGCACTGCTCGATATGTCGCTCAAGGACATCGAGAAGGTCCTCTACTTCGAGTCTTACATCGTTATTGATCCCGGAGAGACCCCACTCGAGTACAAGGAGCTCCTCACCGAGACTCGTTATCGCAAAGCGATGGAGGAATACGGGGGGCGGTTCACGGCGGAGATGGGCGCCGAGGCGATTCGCAAAATCCTCAAGTCCGTGGATGTTGTCAAGCTTTCCGAGGAGCTGCGCCAGGAGATGCGTGACGCCAATTCCGAGGTGCGCCGCAAGAAACTCGCTAAACGGCTTAAGGTGATTAGCGCGTTCAGAACTTCAGGTAACCGGCCGGAATGGATGGTGATGGAAGCGATTCCGGTGATTCCGCCGGACCTCCGCCCGCTCGTTCCACTGGACGGCGGCAGATTCGCCACTTCCGATCTGAATGACCTTTACCGTCGCGTTATTAACCGCAACAATCGTCTCAAGCGGCTGATGGAGCTCAGCGCGCCGGATATGATCATCCGTAATGAGAAGCGCATGCTGCAAGAGGCTGTCGATGCGTTGTTTGACAACGGCCGCCGCGGCCGCGCCATCACCGGGCAAAATCGCCGCCCGCTCAAGTCTCTGAGCGATATGCTCAAAGGGAAAACCGGACGCTTCCGCCAGAACTTGTTAGGCAAACGGGTTGATTATTCGGGCCGTTCCGTCATCGTTGTCGGGCCCGAGCTGCGGCTCCATCAGTGCGGGCTGCCCAAGAAAATGGCCCTTGAGCTGTTCAAGCCGTTTATCTACAACAAGCTCGAAGAGCGGGGTTTGGTGACCACCATTAAGAGCGCCAAAAAGATGGTGGAAAAAGAGCGGCCCGAGGTGTGGGATATTCTCGACGAGGTCATTCGGGAACACCCGGTGTTGCTGAACCGCGCTCCGACCTTGCATCGGCTGGGTATCCAGGCGTTTGAGCCGATCTTGATCGAGGGTAAGGCGATTCAGCTTCACCCGCTTGTCTGCGCCGCTTACAACGCGGACTTTGACGGTGACCAGATGGCGGTCCATGTGCCTCTATCGGTTGAAGCCCAGGTCGAAGCGCGCGCGCTCATGATGTCCACCAACAATATCCTGTCGCCGGCGAACGGCAAACCGATCATTGTGCCGACTCAGGATATCGTGTTGGGCCTTTACTACATGACCCGCGACCGGCTGCACGCCAAAGGCCGTGGCAGAATTTTCAGCAATCCGACTGAAGTCCGGGTCGCTTACGACCAGGGCGAGGTTGACATCCAGGCGCCGATTACCGTGCGCATCAACGGCGAACGAGTCGACACGACCGTCGGTCGAGTCATGGTCTACGAGGTCGTCCCACCTGAAATTCCGTTCAAAGAAGTCAATCGGGTATTGAAGAAAAAGGAGCTCGCCAACCTGATAGACGTGAGTTACCGCCTGGCCGGCAACAAGGCCACCGTTATTCTCGCCGATCGCTTGAAGGATATCGGCTACCAGCACGCGACCAAGGCGGGAATTTCAATTGCCATTAAAGACATGGTGATTCCGCCCAGCAAGGAGCAGTTGCTCAAGAGGGCGCATGAGGACGTGCGGGAAATCGAAGAGCAGTACAAGAACGGTCTCATCACCGACGGGGAGCGCTACAACAAAGTCGTCGACATCTGGGCCGAGGTGACGGACCGCATCGCGGATGAGATGTTGCGTGATTTGGGCTCTGAAAAAGTGACCGACGATTCGGGTCGCGAGATTTCCGTGCCGAGCTTTAACCCCATTTTCATGATGGCGGATTCGGGCGCTCGCGGCAGCGCTCAGCAAATCCGCCAGCTCGCCGGCATGCGCGGCTTGATGGCGAAACCTTCGGGCGAGATTATCGAGACCCCGATCACCGCCAACTTTCGCGAGGGTCTCACCGTGCTGCAATACTTCATCTCCACTCACGGCGCCCGCAAGGGTCTCGCCGATACGGCTCTCAAGACGGCGAACTCGGGCTATCTCACTCGGCGACTGGTGGACGTAGCCCAGGACTCGGTCATCTCCGAGAGCGACTGCGGCACCATGGACGGCATCGAGATGACGCCGCTGATGGAGGGAGGAGAGATCATTGAGCCGCTTGGCGATCGGGTGCTTGGGCGCGCCGCTCTCGAGGATGTCAAAGATCCCTTTACCGGGGAAGTCATCGTCAAAGCCAATCAGGAGATCGATGAAGAGCTGGTCCAGCGCATCGAAGATGCGGGCTTGGAGCGGATCAAGATTCGCTCGGTCTTGACCTGCGCGTCGCGGCGGGGGGTCTGCGTTATGTGCTATGGGCGCGACCTTGGGCGGGGCCACATGATCAATCTAGGTGAGGCCGTCGGCGTCACAGCCGCTCAGTCCATCGGCGAACCGGGAACCCAGCTGACAATGCGTACGTTCCACATCGGCGGCACGGCGAGCCGCAGGGCTGAACAGACAACTCTGGAATCCCGCAACGACGGCTTCATCAAGTTCATCAACGTCAGCACAGTCGTCAACAAAGACGGTGATTTTGTGGTCATGAATCGCAACGGCGAGGTCGCGATCGTCGATTATCCGGAAGGAGAAAAGGGGCGTGAGCGAGAGAGGGAGCGCTATCCCGTCGTCTACGGCGCGAAGTTGAAGAAGAAAAGCGGCGCGAAGGTCAACGCGGGCGAGCTGCTGGCCGAGTGGGATCCCTATACCATTCCGATTCTCACGGAAGTTGGGGGGGTCGTTAAGTTTGGCGACGTCATAGAGGCTGTCACCATGGAGGAGAAGGTGGATGAGCGGACCGGTCTGTCCACCAAGGTCATCATCGACTCGAAAGACGTGGATAAACGCCCGCGTATTTCGATCAAAGACGTGGAAGGCCAAACGGCGCGTCTAACGCCGACTTCCGAGGCCCGTTACTTGCTGCCGGTCGGCGCCCATATCAACGTGCCGGAGGGACAAACGGTCTACGCAGGCGACGCAGTGGCCAAGATCCCGCGTGAGACCACCAAGACCAAAGATATCACGGGCGGTCTGCCGCGCGTCGCTGAGCTGTTCGAAGCGCGGAAGCCCAAGGAATTTGCCGTGATCAGCGAAATCGACGGGGTCGTCTCGTTTGGTAAAGACACCAAGGGCAAACGCAAGGTCGTGGTTACGCCGGAAGTGGGCGAACCCAGGGAGTATCTGATTCCGAAGGGCAAACACATCAGCGTCCATGAAGGGGATCGCATCCGAGCCGGAGAACCGTTGATGGACGGCTCTTCCAATCCGCACGACATTCTGACAATTTTGGGGGAAAAGGCGCTCGCCAAGTATCTCGTGGACGAGGTGCAAGAGATCTACCGGCTTCAAGGCGTGCGCATTAACGATAAGCACATTGAGGTTATCGTCCGCCAGATGCTGCGCCGCGTTAGAATCAAAGAGGTGGGGGAGACAGACTTTCTGCTTGGGGACCAAGTCGAGAAATGGCGCTTTGATGAAGAGAATCAGCGCGCCATTACCGCCGGCGGAAAGCCCGCGGTGGCTGAACCTCTTCTTCTTGGGATAACGAAGGCTTCGCTCTCGACCGAAAGCTTCATTTCAGCAGCTTCGTTCCAGGAAACCACGAAGGTTCTCACGGAAGCGGCGATTCACGGAAAGATCGATTTGCTGCGCGGGCTAAAGGAGAACGTCATCATGGGACGGTTGATTCCCGCCGGAACCGGTATCGCGAGCTACTCCAACGCGGAAATCGAGGTGGACGAGCCGGATGGCATCGAAGGCCAATTACCCGAAGCCGCGGAGGCATAGCCTGCCGCTTAGCCCTTAGCGGGCACGGCGTGTCTTTGGCTTTTTTCGATGCATGAGTAGTCTCGGACAGCCCTTTGACAAGAGTATGTTTATTTGTTAGTAAGAAAAATTTGCCCCAGAGAATTTGATTAGGTTGCGCACGTACGCCGACGCAGTATAACGTATGCCCACAATCAATCAGTTGGTTCGCGAAAGTAGAGAGAAGCAGAAGCGCAAGAACACAGCGCCGGCCCTGCAGAGCTGTCCGCAGAAGCGCGGCGTTTGCACTCGCGTCTATACTTCGACACCGAAGAAGCCCAACTCGGCGTTGCGCAAAGTCGCGCGGGTTCGGCTCACCAACGGCATCGAGGTGACGTCGTATATACCCGGTGTCGGTCATAATCTTCAGGAGCACTCGGTGGTGCTGATTCGCGGCGGGAGAGTGAAAGATCTTCCGGGCGTGCGCTATCACATTATTCGTGGAACTCTGGATTCGATCGGAGTCCAGGAGAGACGACAGGGGCGCTCGAAATACGGCGCCAAGAGACCGAAGTAGGACTATGCCGCGGAAGGGTGAAGTTAGAAAAAGAGAAGTTTTGCCGGACCCGAAATACGGGGACAGGCTGGTAGCTAAGTTTGTCAACACGATCATGGCCCAGGGTAAGAAGAGCGTGGCCGAGTCGGTTCTTTATCGTTCGTTGGACATCGTAACGGCGAAAACCAAGGAAGATTCTCTGGCCGTCTTCAAGAGGGCCATTGAAAACACCCGTCCCACGGTCGAAGTCCGTTCCCGCCGCGTCGGTGGCGCCACCTACCAGGTTCCGGTCGAGGTACGACCGCAAAGGCGCATGTCTCTAGGTATGCGCTGGTTGATTCAAGCCGCGCGGGACCGAGGCGAGAAATCAATGGAAGAGAAGCTTGCTGCCGAAATCATGGACGCGGCCAACAATCGAGGTACGGCGATAAAGAAAAAGGAAGACACGCATCGGATGGCAGAGGCCAATCGCGCCTTTGCTCATTACCGATGGTAGGATAGGACTGGAAATTGAGTTTGGAAAAAGGAGGCGGTTGCACCGCCTCCTTTTTTTCCGGCGTTAGCGACACATGGTAAGATCTGTCCCATTAGAAAGAACGCGTAACATCGGCATCATGGCCCACATCGATGCCGGCAAAACGACCACCACTGAGCGCATCCTCTACTACACCGGTATCAATTACAAAATCGGTGAAGTCCATGAGGGAACCGCGACGATGGACTGGATGGTTCAGGAGCAGGAGCGCGGAATCACGATCACCTCCGCGGCGACGACCTGCTTGTGGCGCGATCATCGGATCAATATCATCGATACTCCGGGTCACGTCGATTTCACGATCGAAGTTGAGCGCTCACTGCGGGTGCTCGATGGCGCGGTGGCGGTTTTTTGTTCGGTTGGCGGGGTCGAGCCGCAAACCGAGACCGTTTGGCGACAGGCGGACAAGTATCGGGTTCCTCGAATCGCCTTCGTGAACAAGATGGACCGGCTCGGGGCCGATTTCTTCCGGGTGGTCAAGATGATCGAAGATCGCTTGGGAGCGCGTGCGGCGCCGCTGCAACTGCCGATTGGCGCCGAGGATAAATTTGCCGGCGTCATCGACCTGGTTCAGATGAGGGCCGTGATTTGGGCGGACGAAAGTCTCGGCGCGAAGTTCCGGATTGAGGCGATCCCCGAGGGTATGGCGGCTGAGGCTGCTGAGTATCGCGAAAAGCTTGTTGAAGCCGCCGCGGACTGCGATGAAGTGATCATGGAAAAATATCTTGAAGGCAAGGAGGTCAGCGAGAGCGAGCTCCGTAAAGCGGTGCGCAGCGCCGCGTTGTCGCTCAAGATTGTGCCGGTGCTGTGCGGTTCCGCGTTCCGTAACAAAGGGGTCCAGCCGCTGCTCGATGCGGTGGTGGAGTATTTGCCGTCGCCCTCGGATATTCCGCCCGTCAAGGGAATTGAGCAGAATTCCCGGGCTGAGGGTGAGCGGCCGGCGAACGACGAGGCGCCGTTTTCAGCGCTTGCATTTAAGATCATGACCGATCCTTTCGTCGGAACGTTGACCTTTTTTCGGGTGTACTCGGGGACCCTGAACTCCGGATCGAGCGTCTACAACTCTACGAGGGGGAAACGGGAGAGAATCGGCCGGCTTCTCAAGATGCACGCGAACAAACGCGAAGAGATCAAGGAAGTACATGCGGGCGACATCGCCGCCGCGGTCGGGCTAAAGACAGCGACCACGGGGGATACCCTCTGCGATGAGAATCATCCGATTATACTGGAGTCAATCGACTTCCCGGATCCCGTCATATCGATTGCGATCGAACCCAAGAGCAAGGCGGATCAGGAAAGGCTCGGTTTATCGCTGCAGAAATTGGCGACCGAAGATCCGTCATTCAGGGTGCGCACGGACGAGGAGACCGGGCAAACCATCATCTCCGGGATGGGCGAGCTCCACTTGGAAATTATCGTCGATCGGCTACTGCGCGAATTCAACGTCGGGGCCAATGTCGGGAAGCCTCAGGTGGCCTATAAAGAGACCATCCGCAAAGCAGTCGAACAGCAAGGGAAGTTCATCCGGCAGACCGGCGGCCGCGGCCAGTACGGTGACGTCTGGATCAAGCTCGAACCGCAGAAACCCGGGGCCGGCTTCGAATTTGTCGACGCCATCAAGGGCGGTTCGATCCCGCGCGAGTACATTTCCGCGGTAGAAAAAGGCATCAAGGAAGCCACTGAGAACGGCGCGATCGCGGGTTATCCGATCGTCGATGTCAAGGCAACTTTGTTCGATGGCAGCTATCATGACGTCGACTCGTCTGAAATTGCTTTCAAGATTGCCGGCTCGATGGCTTTCAAGGAAGCGGCGCGCAAGGCTAATCCGGTGCTGCTGGAGCCCATCATGTCGGTTGAGGTGGTCGTCCCCGAAGATTTTATGGGCGATGTGATTGGTGATATAAGCTCCCGGCGCGGCAAGGTCTTGGGAATGGAAAGCCGTCCGGCGGCCCAGGCGATCGACGCACGCGTGCCGCTGGCGCAGATGTTCGGTTACGCGACCGACCTGCGTTCAATGACTCAAGGAAGAGCGACGTACACGATGCAATTCTCTCATTATGAACCCGTGCCCGCAGCCGTCGCCGAAGGAATTATCGCCAAGAACGACGGCGGGTCGGATAGAGACGTATGAACGAGAAGATCAGAATTCGCCTGAAGGCCTACGATCACCGAGTGCTGGATCAATCGGTGGGAGAAATCGTCGAGACCGTGAAACGCACCGGCGGCAGGGTGGCGGGGCCGATCCCGCTGCCGACGCGGATCGAGCGCTTTACCGTGAACCGTTCGCCCCACGTTGACAAGAAGTCTCGAGATCAGTTTGAGATCCGCACCCACAAGAGGCTTCTGGATATCCTGGAACCGACCCAACAGACCATCGATGCGTTGGGCAAACTCGATATCGCGGCGGGAGTGGATGTCGAAATCAAGCTGCAATGAGAAGAATGGAGTATTGGAGGAGTAAAATGTTGGGTGGCTGCCCATTACTCCAATTTTGAGTTGGTTCATACTATGACAGGGCTTATTGGAAGAAAACTTGGCATGACCCAAGTCTACAACGCTGAAGGGAACGTGATTCCCGTCACCGTGATACAAACGGGTCCATGTGTGGTGGTGCAAAAGAGGGAAACGGCCAAAGACGGCTACAACGCGCTTCAAGTCGGCTTTGGCTCTAAGAAGAGCCAGCTTGTCAATAAACCCGAGCAAGGCCACATGGCCAAGGCCGGTAAGGGGGCTTTCGCGGTTCTCAAGGAGTTCCGGCTCGATGACGTGTCACAGTTCGAAGTGGGTCAGGAAATCAAAGTCGCCGATCTCTTTAAAGCGGGAGACCTGATCGACGTAGCGGGCACGTCGAAAGGACACGGCTTTACCGGAGTGATCAAGCGATGGAACTTCAGCGGGTTCCCCGGCTCGCACGGCACGCATGAGTACTTTCGTCACGGCGGATCGATTGGCAACCGTTCGTTTCCGGGACGGGTGCGCAAAGGAAAAAAAATGGCGGGCCATTGGGGTAACGAACGAGTGTGCACTCAAAATCTTCAAGTGGTCGATGTGCGCGCCGAAGATAATCTGCTGCTGGTCAAGGGCGCGGTTCCGGGCGCCAAACAGGGCGTTGTCATCATTAAGCGCGCGGTCAAGAGATAATGGCAATGCCAGTTAACGTTATCCAGCCCCGGTTGAAAGACGAGATCTTCGGAGTTAGAGCCCGCCCCCATCTCGTCCACGCGGCAATCGTGATGCAGCTTGCCAACCGGCGGGGCGGAAACGCCTCCACCAAATCCAAAGGTTTTGTGCGCGGTGGCGGGAAAAAGCCCTGGCGCCAAAAGGGGACGGGCCGGGCGCGCGCAGGAAGTATCCGGTCGCCTCTCTGGGTGGGCGGGGGAACGATCTTCGGACCACAGCCTAGAGATTATTCCTACCGGATGCCGAAAAAGGCTAGGCGCGAAGCGCTCCTTTCCGCGCTAAGTCTGAAAAACAGCGATGGGAAGATCGTCGTGGTGGACAAGCTGGATCTGCCGGAGGGGAAGACCAAGCTCATGGCCGGCGCTCTTGCAGACCTGAAGGTTTCCAGCGCGCTTATTGTTATTTCGCAGGCGGACGAAAAGGTCCAACGTTCGGCCCGCAATCTCCCGAACGTAAAAGTGCTCCGGGTCGAAGGCTTGAACGTGTACGATCTGATCCGGTATGAACATCTGGTTCTGACCGAAGCGGCGCTGCGACTGATCGAGGAGAGGTTGGCCGCATGAGAGGTCCGCAGGAAATCATCCAAGCGCCGTTGATATCAGAGAAGGGCTCGTTGTTGGCCGAGAACACCCACCAGGTGTTGTTCAAGGTTCGGCCGAATGCGAACAAAATAGAAGTCAAAAAGGCGGTCGAATCGCTTTTTAAAGTAAAGGTCGTCAAAGTTCGCCTGGCCCGATACCTCGGAAAGGTCCGGCGCGTTGGCAGAAACGTCGGTCGCAGGGCCGACTGGAAGAAGGCCTACGTGACGTTGCGAGAAGGCGATAAAATCGATTTTTTTGGCGGAGCATAGGATCGAGGATTAAGGGATGGCCATCAAAAACTATAAGCCAACGTCGGCGGGCATACGTTTTCGCACGGGCCTGACCTTCGACGACGTTGCTCAAAAGAAGCCGGAGAAAGCGCTGCGGCAGACTCTCAAACATAGCGGCGGGCGCAACAATACCGGTCGCATCACGGCCGATCACCGCGGCGGCGGACACAAGCGCGTCTATCGCTTGATCGATTTTAAACGCAACAAAAAAGGGGTGCCGGCGAAAGTGGAGGCCATCGAGTACGATCCGAATCGTTCCGCGCGGATTGCGCTGGTCTGCTATGCCGACGGCGAGCGGCGCTACATTTTGGCTCCCGATCGTCTTCGAGTGGGTGATTCCGTGATCGCCGGGGACGATAATATCGATATTCAGCCGGGCAATTCGCTGCCGCTCAAGTTTATTCCCGTGGGAACGGTCGTTCACAATATTGAGCTTAAGGTCGGCAAAGGCGGTCAGCTGGCGCGAAGCGCCGGCTCCGGAGTGCAGCTCATGGCTAAAGAAGGCTCCTATGCGCTGTTGAAGATGCCTTCGGGCGAGCTTCGTTATGTGTTTGCCGAGTGCCGAGCGACCGTCGGTCAAGTAGGAAACGCGGATCAGGAAAACATCTCCTGGGGAAAGGCGGGAAGAAGCCGCTGGCTAGGCTGGCGCCCGGTAACCCGCGGGATCGCGAAAAACCCGGTGGATCATCCCCATGGCGGCGGCGAAGGTCGATCCAAGGGAAATCACCCGATGACGCCTTGGGGCAAACCGACCAAGGGATATAAGACCAGAAAGAATCGCCGGTCGGACAAGTACATCGTAAAGGGAAGAAAGGCTAAATAACGATGGCGCGTTCAGTTAAGAAAGGACCGTTTGTCGACGAGCATCTGATAAAGAAGATTGCTGCGATGAATCAGTCCCGGCAGAAGCAGGTCGTTCGCACCTGGTCGCGTCGTTCCACCGTAATCCCCGATATGGTCGGTCATACGATTGGGGTGCACAACGGGAGAAAATTTATACCCGTGTTCGTCACCGAGAACATGGTGGGTCACAAGCTCGGCGAATTTGCCCCCACGCGAACTTTCTTCGTGCATTCAGGGGATCGCAAGGGCGAGGCGAAGGAAACGGTAGGCGCCGGCGCGCCAGGTGCCGCCGCTCCGGGCAGTGCGGCCCCGAGACCCGCGGCCGCGCCGCCGCCCAAGGCGGGGAGTTGAAAATCGTGAATGGATTGAGGGTAGATAGGGGAAACCACTCGTAAACTATGGAATCCCGAGCGATGACAAAATTTGTGCGCTTATCTCCGCGGAAAGTCCGCTTGGTGGTGGACCAAATTCGCGGCAAGGGAGTTGAAGAGGCTCTCAATATCCTCAAATTCGTGCCCAAGAGGTCTGCGGGAATTGTCGCCAAGACCTTACGCACTGCCGTGGCCAACGCGGAGAACTCGCAAAGTGTCGACGTGGACAGGCTTTACGTTAAACAGGTGAAGGTGGATGAAGGCGGTATGTGGAAAAGGTTCATGCCGCGCGCGCAAGGCCGAGCGACACGAATACGCAAACGGCTCAGTCACATCACGATCATAGTTGATGAGGCTGAGGAGAGGTATTAAGGATGGGTCAAAAAACGCACCCCAGAGTTTTTCGTCTCGGTGTGATCGAAACCTGGGATTCCAAATGGTTTGCGCGCCGTGACTTTTCCAAGTTGCTGCACGAGGACTTCCGCGTCAAGAAATTTTTGAAAACCCGTCTCTACCACGCCGGTATATCGAAAATTGAGATCGAAAGGGCTGCCAATAAGGCGAAAATCAATATTTACACCGCCCGCCCCGGGATCGTTATCGGTAAGAAGGGCGCGGAAATCGAGAAACTCAAGGAAGAGATCTCGAAGCTGACGCAACGGGAAAGCTACATCAACATTCATGAGGTCCGCCGGCCCGACCTGGACGCGCAGTTGGTGGCGGAAAATGTCGCGCTTCAATTGGAGCGCCGCGTAGCGTTCCGGAGGGCGATGAAAGAAAGCGTTTCCCGGGCCATGCGGATGGGGGCGCAAGGAGTCAAGATTCAGTGCGCCGGTAGATTGGGAGGCTCGGAAATCGCTCGGACCGAGTGGTATCGGGAAGGGCGGGTTCCTCTTCATACCTTGCGGGCTGATATCAGTTATGGGTTTGCCGAGGCGCGCACCACCTACGGTATCATCGGCGTAAAGGCCTGGATCTTTCGCGGCGAAGTCCTGACCGAGGAGGAAGAGCAGCAGAAAGCGATGCTGAGAGGATAACCGCGTAAGCCATGCTTGAACCAAAAAAAGTAAAATACCGTAAGCAACAAAAAGGCCGGCGGCGCGGCACCGCGCATCGGGGCTCGTCTCTGGCGTTCGGCGACTACGGATTGAAAGCGATCGACCGGGGTTGGATTAGCGCGCGTGAAATTGAAGCGGCTCGTGTTGCCCTGACCCGGTATCTCAAACGCGGAGGCAAAGTCTGGATTCGAATTTTCCCGGACAAGCCGTTGACCAAAAAACCGGCCGAGACGCGTATGGGTAAGGGGAAGGGTTCGCCGGAAATTTGGGTCGCGGTGATCCAGCCGGGCCGGATTCTGTTCGAGATGGAAGGCGTAGAACCCGATCTTGCCCGCGAGGCATTCCGCTTGGCCGCGCATAAGCTTTCGGTGCCGACCATGTTTGTGCAGAGAAGGGGAGTCGCTCATGCAAGCTAAGGAGCTGCGCGATTTGAGCGCGGAAGACCTGCAGCAGAAGCGCGCTGAACTGCGTGAGGAGATCGGGCACCTAAAGCTGAAAAGAGCCACTAGTCGCCTTGAGAATCCGATGAAGCTACGGCAAACCAAACGAGATTTAGCCCGCGTGGAGACCGTATTGCGAGAAAAAATGCTCGGGAGCCAGAGAGGCGCGGCATGAACACGAGAGGGCTGAGAAAAGAGCGTAGGGGGGTGGTCATTAGTGATCGCATGCAAAAGACGGTTGTGGTCTCAGTCGAGCGCACCGTCATGCACCCCAAGTACAAAAAATACCTTAGGCGCCGTACTAAAGTAAAAGCGCACGACGAAAATAACCAGTGCCGTGTGGGAGATTGGGTCATGATCGTCGAGTGTCGACCCCTGAGCCGGAGCAAGCGTTGGCGCGTAAGCAAAGTTTTAGAGCAAGCCAGGGCTAAGGATGTCGAAACATCTCCGGGGACTGATGCCTAGGCTGTTGTTAAACTCGGGCAGGCTGAGGTTGATTCATGATCCAGATGAGAACGGTATTGGATGTTGCGGACAACTCGGGGGCGAGGAAGGTCCAATGCATCAAAGTTTTAGGCGGTAGCAAACGAAAATACGCGTCCATCGGCGATGTCATTGTGGTGTCGGTCAAGGAAGCGATTCCCAACGCCAAGGTTAAGAAAGGCGACGTCATGAAAGCCGTGGTGGTTCGGACGGCCAAAGAGATGGGCCGTCCGGACGGGACTTACATTCGGTTTGATAACAACTCCGCCGTTTTGGTAGACAATCAGAAAGAACCAATTGGGACGCGTATCTTTGGCCCGGTGGCGCGCGAGCTTCGAGCCAAAAAATTTATGAAGATCATCTCTCTCGCGCCCGAAGTGCTTTAGTCCGCTAACGGGAGCAGGCGTGCAAATCCGAAAAAACGACAGTGTCCTGGTGATTAAAGGACGGGAAAGAGGAAAAACCGGAAAGGTGCTCCGGGTGATCCCGGAGAAAGGCGCGGTTATCATCGAGAGAGTCAATCTGGTCAAACGGCACAGCCGTCCCAGAGGGCCGCAACAGCCGGGCGGGATCCTGGAAAAGGAAGCGTCCCTCCAAGCCGCCAATGTGATGATTATGTGCGAAAAATGCAACGCTCCGATTCGCGTCGGGCACAAAGTCTTGGCAGACGGCAAGAAAATCCGCATCTGCCGACGTTGTAACGAGGCTTTAGACTAGTGATATCACCGTGGCGCGACTGAAAAAGAGATATCAGGACGAAGTCGTCCCGGCGATGATGAAGGAGTTCGGCTACAAGAACTCGATGCAAGTGCCGCGGCTGGAGAAGATCGCGTTAAACGTCGGTCTGGGCGAAGCGACGCAGAACATCAAGGTGGTGGATACGACCGTGGCCGAGCTGACGGCCATCACGGGACAAAGGCCGGTGGTCACCCGCGCCAAGAAGGCTATCGCGAACTTTAAGCTGCGGGAAGGTGTTCCCATCGGCTGTATGGTGACCTTGCGGCGGGAGCGCATGTACGAGTTCCTCGACCGGCTGATCCATGTCGCTCTTCCGAGAGTACGCGATTTTAAAGGTGTTTCGGAACGCGCGTTCGATGGGCGAGGCAATTATTCGCTCGGGCTGCGCGAGCAGATTATTTTTCCCGAGATTCAAGCGGATAAGGTCGAAAAAACGAGAGGGCTGACGGTCTCAATTATAACCAGCGCGAAGACGGACCAGGAAGGAAGGGCGTTGCTTAAGCATTTGGGAATGCCCTTTGCCAGCTGATTAGTACAGGAGAGCAGCATTGGCCAAGAAATGTCTTAGAATCAAGGCGGAGAGACCGAACAAATTTAAAGTCCGCGAATACAATCGCTGCCCTCTTTGCGGGCGTCCGCGGGCTTTTTACCGGCGCTTTCGTATGTGCCGGCTTTGCCTGCGTGATCATGCGCGCAAGGGGCATATCCCCGGCTTGATCAAGGCTAGTTGGTAAGCTGAGGAGAACAAAATGGGAATGACGGATCCAATCGCCGATATGCTGACTCGAATACGCAACGCCTCGCAGGCGCGGCACGCGAAAGTCACCGTCCCTTGGTCAAGGGTCAAGGAGAACATCGCCAGGGTCCTAATTGACGAGGGCTATTTGAAGGAACTAAGGAAGGTGAAGGCGCCCCAAGGCGGCGGCGAAGAGATTATCATCCAGCTCAAGTTTGATCGAGCCAACCGGCCGGTGATCTCCGGTATTAAACGGGTCAGTAGTCCCAGCCGAAGGTTTTACGTCGGCGCGCAGGGGGCGACGCCCGTTCGAAGGGGTCTAGGGGTGCACATATTATCGACGCCCAAGGGGATTCTCGCGGATCGGGAAGCGCAAAGGGCAAAGGTTGGCGGCGAGTTGATCTGTTCAGTCTGGTAGTTCGAAGACGAGGTGTATGTGTCGCGAATTGGAAAGCTGCCGATAACGATCCCAAACGGTGTGAAGGTGGCTGTTGAGGCCGGCGCGGTCCGTTTGGAGGGGCCGAAGGGGAAACTTCAAACGCCGATTCCAGGTGGAATCAAAGTCAACGTCGAAGGTAATATCGTTCAGGTTGAGCGAGAAGTGGATCAACGTAAATGCCGCGCGCTGCATGGTCTCACACGAAAGCTGATTGCCAACATGGCTCAGGGCGTTAGCCAAGGGTTTAACCGCGTTTTAGAGATCAACGGCGTCGGTTATCGCGCCGAGGTCAAGGGGCAAGAGATCCATGTAATGTTGGGCTTTTCCCATCCCGTGGTTTTTTCCTTACCGGCCGGGGTTACGGCTTCGGTCGAGCGACAAACCATCGTGACACTTAGTAGCGCGGATCGGCAGTTGTTGGGCGAGACGGCCGCCAAGTTTCGGAGTCTGAGGCCGCCCGAGCCCTACAAGGGCAAGGGAGTCAAGTATCGCGAGGAAGTCATTCGGCGCAAAGCGGGTAAGGCGGTCGGTTCCGCGAGCGGCGGCTGATTTCGAGGTTGAATGATGGCGAGTAAGCAGCGAGATGTCGGGCGAACGCGGCGAAAAGAACGGGTACGGAAAAAGGTCCTGGGGACGGATGCGCGCCCCCGCGTCTGCGTTTTTCGCAGCAACAAGCATATTTATGCTCAGGTGATATCGGATCATCAGGGGATGACTTTGGCGTCGGTTTCTACCTTGTCCGGCGAGCTGGCGGAAACGGCCAAGAAAAGCAAAGGGGTAGGGGCGGCAAAACAAGTGGGATTGGCGCTGGCGAAGATTTGTAAAGAAAAGAATATCACTCGGGTCGTTTTCGACCGAAACGGGTTTCTCTTTCACGGGCGCGTGAAGGCCGTGGCGGACGGCGCCCGCGAAGGCGGACTAGAGTTTTAATCAGAACGGCGAGGTTTCTTTGGAACGGATTGATCCGCAGGGTTTGGAACTGAAAGAAAAAGTGGTGCACATCAGCCGGGTCGCTAAAGTCGTCAAGGGCGGCCGCCGGTTCAGCTTTAGCGCCCTCGTGGTGGTGGGAGACAATCGCTCGGCAGTCGGTTATGGGATGGGCAAAGCCAATGAAGTGCCCGAGGCGATCAGGAAAGGCTTGGAGCAAGCAAAGAAAAACCTGATCCGAGTGCCGGTCATGGACGGGACGATTCCCTTCGAGGTGAGCGGAAGATTCGGCGCGGGTTACGTGATGTTGAAGCCCGCGTCCGATGGAACCGGAGTGATTGCCGGCGGCGGGGTGCGCGCGGTCGTGGAAGCGGCCGGGATCCAGAACGTTTTGACCAAGTGCCTGGGTTCCAACAATCCCCACAATATGGTGAAAGCCACGTTTGAAGCGCTGAAGGACCTTGAAGCCCCCGAAGAGATTGCCGGTCGCCGCGGCAAGGCATTGGCGGAGATTCGCTGAAATGAAACTGAGCGATCTGAAACCGGCGATCGGTTCGACAAAGAAAAGAAAACGGGTGGGTCGCGGCGATGGTTCGGGCCATGGTAAAACTTCTGGCCGCGGGCACAAAGGTCAAGGGGCGCGCTCTGGAGGCAACGTTGCGCCGGGGTTCGAAGGCGGTCAGATGCCCCTTCAGAGGCGCCTCCCGAAACGCGGTTTTCAGAATCCGTTCAGAGTAGAAATCGCCGTAGTCAATCTGAAGCAGCTGGATACTTTCCCGGCCGGAAGTGAAGTGACTCCGGACTTGCTGTCGGAAAGGGGTTTGGTGCGCGGGAAGGGCAGGCTGGTCAAAATCCTAGGCGACGGTTCATTGAGCAAAGCTTTGACCATAAAGGCCCACCGTTTTTCCACGTCGGCCAAAGAGAAGATCGAAGCCCACGGAGGGAAGGCCGAAGTTATTTCCACCCATGCTTAGCGGTTTTCAAAACGCATCCAAGATTCCCGAGCTTCGGCGCAGGGTGTTATTCACCTTGGCCATGCTCGCCGTCTACCGGCTCGGCGTGCATGTGCCGACGCCGGGGATCGATCGCCAGGCGTTGGCGGCTTATTTCGAACAGATGAAGGGGACGATTTTCGGACTGTTCAATTTGTTCTCGGGTGGAGCGCTCGAACAGTTCTCGGTTTTCTCTCTGGGTATTATGCCTTACATCAGCGCTTCGATCATTCTCCAGCTTCTTACTGTGGTATTTCCGTATCTGGAAAGACTCTCGAAAGAGGGAGAGGTTGGCCGGCGCAAGATTACTCAATACACGCGCTATGGGACTGTGGTTCTGTCGATCGTTCAGGGGCTGATGATCAGCTACGGCTTGGAAGGGACCCGCGGGCCGGGCGGCCAACCGATCGTATTGGATCCCGGCTGGGGATTTCGCTTGATGACGGTGATTACCTTGGCTTCGGGCACCGCTTTTATCATGTGGCTCGGCGAACAGATTACCGAACGCGGAATCGGCAACGGCATATCGTTGGTCATCTTTGCCGGGATCGTTGCCGGACTACCGTCGGCCGTTGGCACGACATTTCAGTTTATCCGCGAGGGCGAGATGGGAGTTTTGGTGGCCCTGCTTATCCTCGTGTTCGTCGTCATCGTAGTCGGAGTGATTATTTTCGTCGAGAGGGGGCAAAGACGGATACCGGTCCAGTACGCCAAGCGGGTCGTCGGGCGGAAGATGTATGGCGGCCAGAGCTCGCATCTGCCGCTAAAGATCAATACGGCTAATGTGATACCACCCATTTTTGCGTCATCCATCTTGATTTTTCCGGCTACGATGGCGCAATTTGCGGACTACCCATGGGTGCAAACGGCAGCGAGTTATCTCAGCCCGGGACGGTGGCTGCACGATGTTGCTTTTGCCGCGCTGATCATTTTTTTCGCGTTCTTCTACACCGCGGTGGTTTTTAACCCGAGCGACGTCGCCGAAAACATGAAGAAATTCGGGGGCTACATCCCGGGAATACGACCTGGACAAAAGACCGCGGAATTTATCGAGCGGGTGCTATCTCGAATAACTCTGAGTGGAGCGATCTACTTGTGTATCGTCTGTCTCTTGCCCACGATCCTGGTCAGCCAATTCAACGTGCCATTCTATTTCGGGGGAACGGCGCTTTTGATCGTTGTTGGAGTTGCCTTGGATACCGTGGCTCAGTTGGAGACACACCTGATTACCCGCAACTATGAAGGATTCATGAAGCGGGGCCGGGTGCGAGGGAGGAACTGGACGCCGTCCCGCAGATAAAAACCTCGGGGCAGCTCGCAAGGACTGCGTCTACCATGGCGCAGTTTAAATTAAGAGGGATTAAGCTTTTGGGCGGGATACATGTCGTGCTGTTGGGTCCTCCGGGCGCGGGTAAGGGGACTCAGGCGAAGCTTCTGCAGGAGAAGTTTGAAGGCTGTCAAATATCGACCGGCGATCTTCTTAGAGAGGCGGTTGCCGAGGGGAGCTCCTTGGGGAAGGATGCCGAAGGATATATCGAAAGCGGCGCGCTCGTTCCCGATAATCTGATCGTTAATTTAGTCGCTGAACGGCTTAAGGAAAAGAATTGTGAGAAAGGGTTCATTCTGGACGGTTTTCCTCGGACGATTTCCCAGGCTGAGAGCCTCGATGAAATGCTCAAGACGCTGGGAATGGGACTGCAAGCCGTTTTGTCCGTTCGGGTGCCCCATAATCTGATCATCGACAGATTGGCAGGACGGCGAACGTGCAAACGCTGCGGCGGGCTGTACCATTTGACTTTTAATCCTTCAAGGACGCAGGCGACATGCGATCGATGCGGCGGTCAACTGTATCAACGCGACGACGATCGCGAGGAGACGATCAACGCTCGTCTCAGTGTTTATGATAAGCAGACAGCGCCTTTGGTGAGCTACTACAGGGAGAGAGGCTTGTTGCGGGATATCGATGGCGTCGGGAAGGTCGAAGATGTCCGCGATCGCATGGTGAAAGCATTAGGAGAGCCAGCGACGTGATTTCGCTCAAATCGTCTCGAGAGATCGAGATCATGAGGCGGGCGAACGTTATCGTTGCTGAGGTCCTGCAAGAGCTAAGACAAAAAGTGGCTCCCGGAGTAACGACCCTCGAATTGGACGAGCTCGCCGAAGAGCGGACCCTAAAAAAAAAGGCGATCCCGGCGTTTAAGGGCTATAGCGTCGCGGGAAGGGTATTCCCCCGCTCCTTGTGCGTTTCGATCAACGAGGAGATCGTGCACGGAATCCCCTCTGATCGGGCGCTCCGGGAAGGCGATATCGTAGGACTTGATTATGGGGTGATCTACGAAGGGTTCTATGGGGATTCCGCCATTACGGTGGGGGTTGGCAATGTCAGCGAAGAAGCAAACCGTTTGATGGAGGTAACCCAACGGTCACTATACACCGGGATCGAACAGCTGCGGTTGGGAAAAAGGCTCGGCGATTTAGGCGCGGCGGTCCAGCAGGTAGCGGAAGGCGCGGGTTTTTCAGTGGTTCGAGCTTTTGTTGGCCATGGAATCGGCAAGCGGCTTCATGAGGAGCCTCCTGTGCCGAATTTCGGCGAGCCGGATCGCGGGATTCGTTTGAAAGAAGGTATGGTGCTGGCGATCGAACCGATGGTGAATGCCGGCGGCTACGAAGTGGAAATTAAGGAAGACGGCTGGACGGCGGTCACCAAAGACGGTAGTTTGGCCGCTCATTTCGAGCACTCGGTAGCCATTACGAAGAACGGACCTTGCATTCTGAGCCAGCTTTAGCTTGCGCGCTGTTTGATTCGGCGACTGGCAAATTCGTTATGCCAAAAGAAGACGCGATTGAAGTAACCGGGACGGTCCTGGAGACCCTGCCCAACGCTATGTTCAGGGTACAGCTCGATAACGGCCACAAGGTGCTGGCCCACATATCAGGAAAGATGCGGATGCACTATATCAAGATCCTCCCGGGAGACAAAGTAAAGATCGAATTGTCTCCGTATGATTTGGCACGGGGCAGGATTATCTACCGCGAGCGTTAAGGAGCGATCGTGAAAGTCAGAGCCTCCGTGAAAAAGATTTGTAACAAGTGCAAAATCATCCGGCGCAAAGGCGTCGTGCGAGTCCTGTGCGTGAATACGAAGCATAAGCAGCGGCAGGGCTGAGTTAAAGGTCAAGGTTTAAAGTTCAAGAGTTCGATCTGCAATCTGAGATTTTAAATTTGAGATGCTGAACGGAGTGAAGCTATGGCGCGCATTGCCGGCGTAGATTTGCCTAGAAGCAAGAGAATGGAGGTGGCGCTGACCTATATCTATGGGATTGGTCGGAACAGCTCCAGAAAGATATTGCAGGGCGCGGGCATTTCTCTTGATTTAAAGAGCGATGACCTCTCGGACGATGACGTCGTCAAGATCCGCCAGATCATCGATCAATCGTACAAGGTCGAGGGCGACCTGCGGCGCGAGGTCGCGATGAACATAAAACGCCACCTCGACATGGGGTCTTATCGCGGCCTGCGGCACCGAAGGAATTTGCCGGTGCGCGGCCAGCGGACGCACACCAACGCGCGCACCCGCAAAGGGCCGCGGAAAACGGTTGCGGGCAAGAAGGCCGCGCCGTCAAAGGGTTAACAGGAGCGGATTATGGCAAAGGTGGAAGAAGCCAAAGAAGCAAAACAGGAAAGAGCGACTGAAGGAAAGACCGAGCAAAAGCCCGGGCGAAAAAAACGGGGTCGGAAAAACATTTCCGAGGGCGTCGTTCATATTCATTCAACGTTCAACAACACGATTGTCACTATCACGGACTATCAGGGAAACGTGATCTCCTGGTCGAGCGCGGGAAGCATGGGCTTCAAAGGCTCGCGTAAGGGGACACCGTTTGCGGCTCAGCAGGCGGCCGACAGCGCGGCCAAAAAAGCGATGGATCACGGCTTGCGTACGGTTCAGATTTTCGTTCGCGGGCCGGGCGCGGGTAGAGAATCCGCGTTGCGGGCTCTCCAGTCGGCCGGCTTCAACATCAGTTTGATCAAAGACGTCACCCCCATTCCGCACAACGGCTGCCGTCCGCCGAAACGAAGGCGGGTTTAGCAAGAGTGTCGAAGAACCCTGGAAGCAGGCTGGTCAAAAACGCACCAGCTACGAGGCGCGCGAGTTTCGGAAGGCTGAAGCTAAGGTTTAGGCTTAGATTGAGCTAAACCTTAACCTAAACCTCAATCTAAGTAAGGAGAGCGAGTTGGTGAAGCGCAACCCTTCAACCCGGCTCAGGACAGGCCAGATGGGCGTTTGTTAACAGCCCGTAACGAGGAGGAGAGTATTGGCTAGGTACAAAGAATCTGTTTGCCGCCTCTGCAGGCGAGAGAATCTGAAGCTTTTTCTGAAGGGCGACCGTTGTTACACCGACAAGTGCGCCATCGAGCGGCGCAATTATCCGCCGGGGCAGCATGGTCAAGCGCGACCTAAGTTCTCCGAGTACAGCATTCAATTGCGCGAGAAGCAGAAGGTGAAGCGGATGTACCGCCTCTTGGAAAAGCAATTCCATAGAACTTTCGCCCAGGCGACGCGCGCAAAAGGCATTACGGGCGAAACTCTGCTGGTTCTTTTAGAGCGACGATTGGACAATGTAACCTATCGGCTCGGTTTCGCCAGCTCGCGGGCGGAGGCCAGGCTCCTGGTACGCCATGGCCACATTTTGGTTAACGGAAAGCGAGTCGATGTGCCTTCCTATTTCGTGCGGGTCGGCGATGTGGTGTCGGTAAAGGAGCAGAGCCGGCAGATAGGCCGAGTCGTAATGGCTCTTGAGGGAGCGCAACGGCGCGGTGTACCCGAATGGGCCGAGCTGGATCGTGACGCTTTTAGCGGCCGAATTAAGTTGTTGCCTGCCCGTAGCGACATCACGATGCCGATCAATGAAAAATTGATCGTAGAGTTATATTCGAAATAACTTTCGAATAGTTGGGAGAAACTATGTCTACAGTGTACAGGCATTGGACGGATTTGATCAAACCTACGCAGTTGGAGTTGGACGACAAGACGCTGACCTCGACCTATGGAAAGTTTTACGCCGAACCCTTCGAGCGCGGATTCGGGCAGACCATCGGAAATTCGTTGCGCAGAATCCTGCTTTCGTCACTGATGGGAGCCGCCATTGTCGCGGTTCGCATCAAAGGAATTCTTCACGAATTCTCGACCATTCCCGGCATTACCGAAGACGTGACCGACATCATCTTAAATCTGAAGGAAGTGCGCTTGCGGCTTAACGACGGTGAACAGCAGACCCTCAAGGTCGAGGCGAAGGGTCCCAAGATGGTTCAGGCGAAAGATATTATCGGGTCGAATGTCGAGATCTTGAATCCGGAGCATCCTATCGCAACACTCTCCCGCGACGCGAAGCTGGACATGGAATTAGTGGCCAAACTCGGGCGCGGGTACGTTCCCGCGGAAAGAAACAAAGATGAGGGGTCGCCGGTGGATACGGTTTTCATCGACTCGGTCTTCTCTCCCATACAAAAGGTCAATTTTACGGTGACCAACGCTCGCGTGGGTCAACGAACCGATTACGACCGTCTGGTGTTCGAAGTCCATACAGATGGCGGCATCAAACCGGAGGACGCCATGGCTTACGCGGCCAAGATTCTCCAGGATCAGGTCGCTATCTTTGTGAATTTCAACGACGAACCGCAGCCGGAGCGGCGCGACGAAGGCCCGGCTTTGCCGCTGAATGACAATCTGTTTCGCAGCGTGGATGAGCTTGAGTTCTCCGTTCGTTCACAGAATTGCCTGCAAAACGCCGATATCAAGTACATCGGCGAACTCGTCCAAAAGTCCGAACAAGAGATGCTGAAGACGAAGAATTTCGGCCACAAATCGCTAAGCGAAATCAAAGAAATCCTGCGCGAAATGGGCCTCGAGCTCGGCATGAAAATCGATCATTTCCCTTCCAGGGAAGAGATCGAGAGCCGCAAGCGCGCCAGCGAGAAAGAGTCGGCATAATCCCATGAGGCATCTCAAATCAGGCAGAAAACTCAGTCGCAGCGCCAGCCATCGCTGGGCGCTGATGCGCAACCTCGTCACCAGTCTGTTGCGCGACGAACGGATCAGGACGACGGATCCGAAAGCGAAAGAGCTGAGGCGATGGGCGGACCGCGTCATCTCGCTAGGGAAGCGGGGAAATCTGCATGCCCGGCGGCAGGCCCTGGGTATTGTGCAGGACAAGGCGGTTGTGCGGAAACTCTTCGACACAATTGCGCCGCGGTTTAAGGACCGGCCCGGAGGGTATACGAGAATCGTCAAGATTGGCTGGCGCCACGGCGATGCCGCGCCGATTTCTCTGGTGGAGCTTGTTGCCGAGGCGGCCAAAGCCGAGTCCTCGGGACCGGAGAAGAAGCCTTCACGGAGGCGCCGAAAGGCGGCGACTCAGGAGGGCGCGGCAAAAAAGAAAGCGCCGCGCCGGAAGGCCGTCAAGGAATCGGCAGCCTGAGGATATATCAAGCGCTGAATAAAAAAGCCGGACGTGACTGGAGGTCACTGTCCGGCTTTTTTTTGGACGGCGATTTATTTTCGGCTTCCTCTGCGATTTGCTGTCCTTTAGTCCTGCCCCCTCTTTTGTTCCCGGATAAGCCATGCTAATTAGCGACAAAGCGAGAAGCCTATGACAGTGCTGCGACGGACACTAAGTGATCTTCTTCAGATCCATCTCAATCAGGAGGGCTTAGGGCGGCTGCAATGGCGCGATTTCGGCAAGGGGTTGTCGATGGCCCGGCTGGCGCGCGAAGAAATGCGCGAGCTGGTGCTCTATAAAATCGCCGCGGATGCGCCTCCCGACGTTTTCTCGAGACACGAACATATTGGCGGCGAGTTCTATCTCGTGCTCAAAGGAAGGGTCACGGACGAAACAGGCGCGTACGAAGAGGGCGACCTGGTCTTTCTCGATCCGAAGTCGGTTCACACGC
>JBOHVS010000323.1:0-8866 GCA_050735975.1 Binatia bacterium
GAAACGTCGCCTTGGAGGCGGAGCGCATGAAGCGTGGCGACTGGCCTTGCACGCTCTCCCATCGTTTGCGCGGATCGACGCTCGGAATCTTCGGGCTCGGCGCCATTGGCGCTCTGGTAGCAGAAGCCGGCAGGGGTCTGGAGATGGACGTCTTGGTTTGGGGCCGCGAAGGGTCGCTGAAAAGGGCCGGCGCGGCCGGCTACCGCACCGCTGCAGCCAAGGAGGAACTATTTGAAAGCTCGGACGTGCTGTCCCTCCACCTACGCCTCGTTCCAGAAACCCGCGGCAGCGTAGGGCCGGATGATCTTACACGCATGAAGCCGACCGCCCTCATCGTGAACACAGCTCGCGCCGAACTTCTCCAGCCGGGGGCGTTAATCGACGCATTGAATAAGGGCCGGCCCGGATTCGCCGCAGTCGATGTCTACGAAGAGGAACCCATCATCGGCGGCAATCATCCGCTGCTCAAGATGCCGAATGCGCTGTGCGTGCCCCATATCGGCTGGGCCGAGTGGGACAATTTCGAGCTCTATTTCTCCGAAGCATTCGAGCAAATCGTCGCTTTCGAGAAAGGCCAAAAGCTGCGGCTCGCGAACCCGGATGTGAAGCCGCGCTCCTGGCCAAGTCGAAACTGACAGCCGGCCCGGTTGCGGTTTTCGGCGTAACCGCCGCTGGCTTCCCGCCGATCCGGTGCGGGGACGGCGTTGCCACGCTCAAGTTCAGTCGGGCAGCCACGCCAGAGCGCGAATTTCGCCGAGCCGGCGCTTCAGCGAGGTCCAGCTCTCGCCGCCGTCGGTGCTGCGCCAGATCTGGCCCAGGGTGGCGGCGGCATAAACCAGATTCTGGTCAGCCGGATTGACGGCGAGGAAATAGACCGAGCTTTCGGCCTCGCTCGGCAGCCTTATGTCTTCCCAATCGCAGCCGTAATTACGGCTGCGGAACAGCCGCCCTGCGGTACCCGGCGGTCCGTTACCGTTGGTCATGAACATGACACCGGTTTTGTCGGGGCGCTCAACGATAGAGCGGGTGTATTGCCACTCCGAATCGATCGGCTGCATCGTCCAGCTCGCACCGTCGTCGCGGCTCACGTGCAAACCGGCGTCGGTGGTCGCGAGGAGAACACGCTTGCCGTTGTTCACCACGGCAAAGCCGTGGATATCCTGAGTCTTGAGCCCATCGCCGCTTCGTTCCCAATGTTCGCCCCCGTCGCTGCTCCGCCATGCGCCGTCGATTTCCACTCCGGCCCAAACACGCGACGAATCCGCCGGGTCGAAGACGATCTGCGTCACCCTTGTCCAGTGTTTTCGGCCGTACGCGGCGGGGTGGCCTTCGGGAAACGGTTTATCACCCAGGTAATATCCGGTGAGGGCATAAGGTTTCATCGGCACGTCGAGGTGGCGCCAACTTTTGCCCCCATCGCCGGAGCGGTAAAGCCCAGCCGGTTGTGTCCCGGCCACGATGACATCCGGGTTGTCCGGCGCGTAGGCCAGCGCGGTGACCAGCATCGCATCGTCTGCCGGCGACGGTATGTGAGTCCAATTCTCCTCTTCCTGATCCAACCGGTAGATCCCGGTATTCGTGCCGGCGAGGAGTACATGCCGGAGCGACGGGTGAAGCGCCAGCGCCCAGACCTGGCTGCCGCTATACAGGCCGGTGCCGGTTGACATACGCAGGAGCGTCTCACCGTGATCGGCGCTGCTCCATACCGAGAGCCCATTGGTCGCCACGTAGAGGTGCGACATCTCGAACCTCCTCGCTTCTCCGCGCCCCGCCGCAGATCCGGCGGAGTTCGCGATATCTCAATTGCAGAGGGGAGCGTAGTCAATGCCAACCTGGGATGTCAAGCCGTTCGGGATCTCGACCGGCTTGGAACCGTTGCCAACGGCGCGAATGATCTGCTCGCAGCCTGTAAACAGATTTTTTCAGCACGTTGTTAATTAGATGGCTGAGCAAACGGCCCCAACTTCATTTCCATAGCGTTAGCAGCAGCACCCCGCCAACGATCATCGCCGCGCTGAGAACAATCCTTCCCGTGACACGCTCGACGTCGCGCAAAAACAGCGCGCTCAGGACCAGCGAAAAGAACGGGCCGGTGCTGCTGATCGGAATCACCACTGAAACCTTGCCTAAATCCAGCGCGTAATAAATACACACCATGCTGAAACTGATGGTTACGCCGCCGGCGAGAAACCACCAGAAACACCGCCGGTTCATCATCCACGTCTCTTTATTCTTTTCGACGTACCACAGCGTCAGTATCGAAACGACAAGAGACGAAGCGGCCGTTACGGCGGCGGCGAGAACCGGATGGGGCACGGCCGCCAGGCCGAACTTGCGCACGACCTGAGACGCGCCCGCCAGTGCCGACGCCGCGATGGGGTACCAGAGAAAGACCGCGGACCCCACGAGTTTAATCGAACCGCCGCGCCAGGATAATAGAGTAATCCCGGCAATGATCATCAAAGTGGCCGCGACGATCGCCAACGTCATTTGCTCGCCAAGAAAAATAATCGCCATCATCGCGCTGAAAAGCGGCGTGGTGGCGCGGATAGGATCGGTGATCGCTATGCCGAGGGTGTTGATCCCCTTGTAAGTGAGCAGGCGCGTGAGTCCGGGCTGGAACAGTCCGACCAGAACAAAAATCAGAATCGAAGCGCTGGTCAAAGACGATAGCGGCACGAATAGAATCGATACTCCCCAGAGAAAAATCACGTTGATCACCAGGCTGCTGATCACCCCGGTCGCCGGGTTAGAGTAACGCAGCGCCTTCTTGATGAAGACGTTGTGCAACGCAAACAAAAACGCGGTAGCGAGCGCGAAGAATTCAGCGGGCATTCAAGTAAAGGATGCAGGCTTAACCACGAAGATCGCGAAGATCACGAAGGGTTCGGCTGATCATTTTCCGGCAGACAACTCCGCAACTTCCAGTATCCGCGAGCGATCATCTCATCGACGCTTGGCTCCCTGCCGGATTCCTCTCGGAGTATCCCGGCAACGTAATCTCTGAGGATCGCGAGATCCCTTTTTCCACTACTGTCGGGTTTCCGACGATCAGGCGTGCGTAGCGGCGGCATGGGACTCTTAAGTCTCTTGTCCGGAGCCATGCCCGCCATCTCGAGGCGAAAGAAGATCCGCTCCGAGCAATGCTTGAGCTGCGCCGCGACGAGGCTGTCATTACCATGCAGGAAATTCGGCGGTGAAGCGTCGTTCATCGCATGACAGACGGCGCAGTAGCCGTAGAATTTGTCGATGGCAGAGTCGCCTGGGCGGTTTTCCTCTCCGTTTTGGTTCTTTACTCCTTTCGGTACCGGGTCGAGAAGAGCCGCAGGCACAGGCTCGTTTTCGCCGCAACACCAGGAAATCGGCGGCAATCCCAACTGGGCGAAGAGTTCCTCAATCACGGCCGAGCGGCGAAACGGCTTGGACGACAATGCGTCGCTCTGCCCTGCCCGCGCGCGAAGCGCCATCTCGGCGATTCCTTTGTGAACGTCTCCGAAGTCCTCCAGGATCGTGATCTTGACCTTACCGGCAAAACTTGCCGCCGCTCCGCCGGCCCAGCTTAGTGTCAGCCGCTCAATGGCATTGCCGTCGGGGAGCCGCGCATGCAAGCCACTCAGCTTTTGCGCGACAGCGAGCGTCACTGAAGAGCCATGGACCCGTTTGGCCATTGCGGCAGGCAGGATTTCGAGATCCTGCAAGGGCGGGCTCCCATTCACGACTAAACTGTCGATGGTCCCATCGACGACTTTATCGCTGTGAATATAAAAGCGCCCTTGCAGAGACAACTCGTTCGCTTCATCGTTTCGATCGCCATTGCCACAGTAAAATCTAATCCGAAAGGTTGAGCCCTGCCCGGTCGAATCGCTTCTCTCCGAGCTGAATGCACACGCGCTTTCGTATTCAATACGACGCGCAGCGCGCTGGCGAACCTTGTTGAAGAGATGGCCATCGATACGGCGGATATCGCTCGATGTTACAAACTCGCCGAGTCCGCTCACGACCCGATCGACGTCTCGATGATCATTCTCCGTAGCGTGCCACGTCTCCAAGGCACCTCGCGCGTTGATCGGATCGAAGCGATAGGAAACGTCGGACGTTTTGATCAGATCACCGGCCGCAAGCCTGGCTGCGCTAAACACGGGATCGGCTCCATGCATGTAACGCGCGACATCGAGCTTGCGGTTGGCAATCCCGGGATCCGGAAGTCGCAAGCCTTGTGGCCACTTGTTTTGCCACCCTTTGGCGAACGTGCCGGTAAAATTTTGGTAGCGCGCCGAGCGTGCGGCGAAGAAACGCTCGCCGCTCAGACGGTACTGAAGCATGAAGGTGAGGATGTCCGCCCTACACTGGATCGCCTCATTCGCCGCCACTTTTCCATTCTCGCAGCCTTGGCTCCACAGAAGTTGCGTAGCGGCGAACCGATTGGCTCGTTCAACCGCGTTGTCGATCGCATTCGGCACATCGACGCCGCCATCGATGGGAAACCCATAAAAGTTTTTTCCCGTCGCCTT
Source organism: Binatia bacterium (assembly GCA_050735975.1). Taxonomy (GTDB): domain Bacteria; phylum Desulfobacterota; class Binatia; order UBA9968; family UBA9968; genus DATMBL01. The sequence goes on from JBOHVS010000323.1 coordinate 4,512, forward strand.
CAGCATCGCGGCAATTTCAGGGTTTCCGTTGGTCTCGTCCCAAAGCTGCCTGGAGAAAATCGGCGCCTGGTTGCGATGGCATGACATGCATAGAAAACGATTGGCATAGAAAACCTGGGGTGTCGCGCCGGCGCGGTAATCGCGAACGACTTGGAACTCGAAGCGCCCGGCGGCTTCGTTGTAGCTGATGACTTCGATAAGCTCCGCCTTCTCGTGATAACCCAAATAGAGCCTGTCCTTTAACAATAGCCCCGCCTGGCCCGGAGAGGCTGTTGGGTCCGAATCGACGGCAACGACGGCGCGAGGATACTCGAAGAAGTCCGGCGCCCCGGCGCTGCGCTGAAGCGAGCGCCCCAGCGGTATCAAAACGCGCTTTAGCGATGGGCGGTCTTTTTCATCGCCGATTTGCTCCCCGATTCTTTTGACCAGCGCTTCAAACGGAAATGGCACGTCGTAGATCTTTTGGCCGTTTTTGGAGTCGGTGACCAAGTAATCGAACAGAGACCTCCCGGTGGGGGGAAGCAGCGGCCCGGCGTCGAGCGGATCCACAGTCCAGCTCTTCGCCTGATCCCGTCGCTCATCGATTTCACCGTTTTCTATAGGCGAAGGCGCGCCGTTCGGCGTGCGATATACTTTGAGGACGGCAACCGTGACACCGACGCTCAAGATAATAATAGCCGCTGGGATAACCCAACGCTTGCCGAATGCGGATTGCATCTGCGCAGGGCTTCCTCAGGATGCCGTCTGCCCCCTATTTCGTGTGAGCGGCGACTCGTTGCGTGCCGACCCAGCAATCTTCCTGGATCTTTCCGTCGAGGAACGCGCGCGTGTCGCGTTTCGCGATCTCATCGTTGTAAAGCGCAAAAGTCAGCACAAAGAAACGGTCCATGTACGCGCGCCCGAGATAAAAGCCGGGGCGAACCATCCGGATCTCGTCGCGCACTTTGAAGCCGCGTCTCCCCGCGAGAAAGTCGGGCAGCTCGCGATAGCCCTCGATCTCGTCGCTGAAGGCGTAGTCGATAATAATTGATTCCCGGCGGCCGTCGAGCAGGCTCTGGCCGCAATAGAGCTTGGCCGGAAATAACAGCCACGCGTCCCGGCCGTTGACGTTGATTTTGGGCAGCGAGCTGAGATCGCCTTGGATGACAGGGTTTAAAATGGCGCGATCCTCGATGCGGTTTCTGAGCACCCGTTGATCGCGATAAAAAACTTGGCCCTTCCACAAAGTTTCGCCGATGATTTCCAGTTTCTTAGCTTTGAACTTCACGGCCAACTCTTTTAGGCCGCCGAGAAGCTCTCCTACCCGTTTGATGCCCCTTCCTTTGGCAAAGATAATGGTGCCGTCAAACGGTCCGTCCGGTATCGGCCCCGCGGTCAAACGGGCATAGAGCTGATTCAACTGCTCCTCATCGAACTCTTCGAGATCTTTCGGCGTGAGATTTTCAAGCGCGCTCCGCGTGATCGGGTACTGGTGCTCGACGAAGGCAAAATCGGGCTTTTCGTTATAAGCGTCCCCATAGGGCGCGAACTCGATCTTGGCTCGGCTCGGCGGCCAAAATCGAACCGCCAAAACTTCGATAACGACAACAGACGCGACTAGAATAACGGGCCACCAACGTTTTTGTCTCGGCATGGGTTCAGCTCCTTTCGCCGATGCGCTGTCTCAGAAAGTAGCGAGGAACGCGATCAGCGCCGTCTTGTCCTTCGGCGAGAGTCCCTCGCCGAAGGGGTGCCCGCGATCTTCAATCAGATCGGTACTGGAACTGTAGACTTCTAAAAGCAGCGGCAGCCGTTTTTTTACTGCCGCCAGCAACTGCTCCGGTTCATCGATGATCTCGTCCACAATTTTACCCAGCTCCGCAGCCATCCGGTTGCCCTTATCCGTCCCGAGATGTTTTGCCAGTCGCGCTTTCAGCTCAGCGGGCTTTATTTTCGCCGCCACCAAATCGACAACGAACGGCTTGTGCTGAAAGTTGCCCAGCAAAGCCGCAGGCGTCCCTTTGGGCACGGTAAGCGTGAACCCGACGATTCTTTTTTCTTCCTTCCCGTCCCAAAGGCGCGGGCCGATTTCCAACACGATATCCCGATCGAGGCGAGTGATTTTCTTGCCGCGATCTTTGGGATTCAGCAGGTTCTGCATAGAAGCCTCAAACAGTTTCAATCGCCCTTCGAGGCTAGGATCGAACTGCCAGCAGCCGGGCGGATTTGCATTCGCAAGCGGGTTGCCGAGGTGGTCGAACAGCGGCGCGCCGCAGATTTCGGGGCCGACCGCGTTGTTATGCAGAAATGGCGCGTGCGCCCAGACACTCAACAGCGAGATATTGCGAAAATAGCCGCGGCCGCCATCTCCGGGCTCTTTTATGTTTGGATCAGGCGGCTTGGCGCGAAGCGTTTCCGATCCAAACGCTCCCCAGATATGGCCCGTCATGTGGTTGGAGTGGAGCGCGCGAGAGTAATTGGTCCCGACCTCGGATGCCGGCGTCAATTTATCGTTGCCGAGCCAATCGAGACGCAGTCCGGTCTTCGGATCGACAGCATAGAAATCACGGCTCGCCGCCGGGCCTTCCTGACTCGAGTGGCAGCGCGCGCAATTCTCGGCAAAAATCGTCTTGCCGCGCGCCACGGCCCCTTTGCCGTATTGATTGTCCAGTTGCTCGATCAGATCACTTCGATCCTTCAGACCCTTGGCGACATGCAGATCGCTTGCGGTTGCTTCCGTGGATAGGAGGAAATTGACGATATCCGGCAAGCGATCCTCGATGGCGCGGAAGTTCGGACAGTCGCGCCGAGCCTGCGCCACGTCGAAGGGGGTCTGGCCGAAGCCCCGTTGTTTTGGGTCAACCTGGCGGAGATCCGTAAGATGGTTCACCCAGCCTTGTTCGGAACAGGAACCGATGTTGAAATAAACCCGCTGCACCGCCTCATGGATACCGGTGCTATCCTCGCCGCCTTTGAGGATGTGGTGGACGCTCTCTTCTTTTAAACTCCGCTCCCAACATTTGCCGTCTTTCCCGGGCTCGCACCAACAGTCATTCTCCTTAGCATCCGTGGGACAAGCGCCGACCTTGCGCCACTTGTTGATTTTTTCCCCGGCGTGCACCGGCCGCTGCTTGAAGTTGATGATCGCATTCTGGCTACCCATATTGTTCACCTGATCGGTGGGCACGCCGGACGTATCGGTGGTGCCGGGCCGCGCGTGTGAAAATATCTGCCACTCTAAACTGTCGGTTGGCATGCCGGAGATCAGGATCTGCGAAATTCGGGCATACTGGTTTCCCACGGTGCCGCTGATGTTTTCCCACCTGGGATTTTCGGGATCTTTCGGCGGCTTGAGCGGATCGAACGCGATGTGGCACGCCCCGCAGGCCATGCCGATGCGAAACGGCGGCTCAATCGACCCGTCCGCCAAGCGACTTACGCGAGAGTCGCTGAGGGATGGATCTTTGCTTAGCTTGCTGCTGTAACCGTCCCACGTGCCTAACCGGCCGTTGTTCAGCTTGCGCCAGCGATCGGCATCGAAACGCGGATTGGGAAATTTTCTGAGGCCGAGCACACCCGTCGACGTGCCAAACGCCAGGTGGCAAGGATCTTCCCTATTGCCCCGTCCTCCGGCGTCTTGAAAATCACAGGCCGGATCGCGGTAGCCGGTTTTGCCCACGAATTTCAGTAGCTCGCTATCGCCCGGGCAATAATCGAAGCCGTACGTATGCTCAAGGCTTTTGGCAGGACAGTCGGGATCGCCCGGCCGGCAGCAGTCAGGGTCGTTGATCAAGCCCCATCTCTTGAAGCGCTCGTTGCGCATCTCAGACTTGAGCACGTTATACCAATCTATGAGGACTCCGAACCTCTGTTGAAAAACATAGGTATGAAAACGGTCGTTTCCGGCAGCAGCGTAAAACCAGATCTTCCGCCCGGCGCGCTCGGACTCATGGAGCCCTCGTTCGCCGGCGCGAAAACCCAAAGTCAACAAAAGGTTGGCAGGCTCAGAAGGGAATTCGGCTTGCCTGCTCATCACCACGACCGAAACGCTGACGGTCGCCAGGATGGCGACGGCAAGAGCATACCGCTTCATGCGCGACCCTTTCAGGGCAAATGAGGACAGAGCCTTATTGAGGGACTAGGTCCTATTTTAAAACAAAATTCTGAATCTGTCCAGAAGATTCTTTAGCGGGGTCTGCGGGAGGGAAGAATCTTTCCGGCTACCTGTCAAGACTGTGGCCTTATGGAGAGATCGCATTCATCTTCATGGATAAACAGGCAATTATCACATAGACTCGCGCCACACGAGGAGCAATTGAATTCGTCCGAATATCTAATCTCATGTCTGCATTCCGCGCATTCTATGGATCCATTAA
>JBOHVS010000324.1:0-6950 GCA_050735975.1 Binatia bacterium
GAGCCGCGCCGAAGCGGCGACAACCAGCTTCTTTGAAGAGAAGTACAAAGGACCGGATGGGGTGATGCTGGACATCACTGAACACGGGTGGGCGGGAGCGGAACCGCTACCGAAAACTTCCATAAAGATAGAGGAGCAGAGTAACCGCCCGCAATACCATAACCCCTCATCCTAACGTTCTCCGGCAAGAGACTGCATCGCAATCTCGTCTTCGTAACACCTTGAAAAAGACGAGAGGGCTCGACCCTGTTTTCGCGTTCCTGTTAAATCAACGTGTCAGACGTTTCAAGCCTGCCGGGCAGGAATTTAGTTCAAAACGCCCGAAATTTGGAGTTTTTCTCTTGATTTCCTCGAGTGCAGATTGTTCCGCAAACGTTCCCAAAACTGCCAAGCCGGCCAAGAACGGCAAACTGGCTTGGGTAAAAGTATATCGATTTCACGAGCAGCGTGAAGCAAAAATTCTTCGACACTTTGTAAAAAGCGCATTACACTATCGGTTCAAGCGGAATTTTTGGCGGGTCTATGGCGCTGTCGGCAAATCGAAATGAGGGCTTACTCCTTGCTGCATAAACGGCCCGAGGAAGCTTTGCTCGGAAGGCTGATGACTGAGAAGCCTCCGGCTTTTATTCTTGGAGAAGTAACATCGCACACACTAGGCTTCGTTCGAAGCCTTGGTAGATGCGGGATTCCCACTCTCGCCATGAGCACAAAACCTGCTCCGAAGGTCTGGTCGCGATACGGTCTAGGTTATTATTGCCTGGAGACCGAAGCGGCCCTTCTGGAGTTCCTCGGCGAAATCGGCCGTCGCATGCTCCGCGTGGGAGCTCTCATTCCAACCGGCGATCGAGAGGTGCTGTTCCTGTCGAGAAATAGGAACGAGCTGGAAAAACATTTTCGCTTCGTTTTGCCGAGCGCAGACATCCTGGAGCGGCTCGCCAATAAGAGATCGCAATATCAATACGCCGAGAGTATCGGTATCCCGATACCACAGACTTATTATCCGGTGACTCAACGGGAGTTAGAGCAAATCGCAGCCACCATCCGCTTCCCGTGCGTCATCAAACCCGCCTACTCGCACATCTGGCGAGAGCGAAGGAAAAATGTCGGCAACTGGCAATGGCTTAAGGCTGTGGAGATCGGGACGTCAGGGGAATTGCGTTCAGCACATAAAAAGATGAGCGAAAGCGGGGTGGAGTTGCTTGTCCAGGAGCGGATCGAGGGATCCGACTCTCAGTTGTACTCCTTATACGCGTACCTAAATAGGAATTCAGAGCCTCTGGCATTGTGTGTTATCCAGAAGCTCAGACAGTGGCCTGTGGACTACGGAAGCGGGAGCTACTCGGTCACCTGCCGTCGAGACGAAGTCGTCGAGCTAGGCCTGCAGCTGCTAAAGACGATCGGCTATGTCGGAATGGCAAATCTGGAATTTAAACACGATCTCAAGGACGGAACTTTTAAACTGATCGAAGCAAATGTTCGATCCGGGGAAAGGATCGCCCTGGCAATTGCCGCAGGGGTGGATATCCCACGCATCGCCTATCGGGATATCGTCGGCGAGCCCACCGCTCCTATCGACGATTACGAAACTGGGGTCAAGTGGGTGAATGTTATCAACGACTCGGCTGCGTTCTTCTGGCATTATCGAAAGCGGTTAAGCTGGTGGCGCTGGTGCCGTTCGCTTTTAGAGGCTAGAAGCCACGCCTATTTCAGTTGGGACGACCCGCTGCCTTTTCTCGACCACGTATTTCAGACGTTAAAACAGATCGCACCGCGGCTCTACCGTTATTTGAAGATCCGCAAAATGGGCCTGGCAGCACGGCCGTCCTATTTTGGACAAGAGTGAGCCTGTCCCGTCTGCCGACCTTGAGTTGACCTGCCGGCGCTGGATCGAATAGTCTTCTACAACGGTTCAGTATTCTATGAGAGAAGGAGGCGGCTTATGGTATCAGCGATCGTGTTGTTAACGGTCGAGCGCGACAAGATCAATAGCGTGGCGGATACAATCTCGGACATTGAAGGCGTGAGCGAGGTTTATTCTGTTGCCGGTCGTTACGATCTCGCGGCGATTATCAGGGTAAAAGCCAACGAAGATATGGCCAAGGTCGTAACTGAGCATATCCGAAAAGTAGCGGGCATCACTTCGTCAGAGACCTTGATTGCTTTCCGAGTCTATTCTCGGCATGACCTGGACCGAATGTTTTCTATTGGTTTTGAGAAAGCATAGTTATTTCTTCTTAATGCCGAGTGAGTCGATGATGCCGGCGATTCGCTTGCTGTCCTCCTCGACGAATTTTTTATAATCGTCTCCCCCTAGAAAGATCGGCGCCCAGCCGAACTTCTCAAGCGCCACCTTCCATGCCGCTGAATCAGTTGCGGCCTTGACGAGTTTCACCAGGGCATCGCGTTGTTGCGTCGTTATGCCGGGAGCGCCGAAGATACCGCGCCAGTTGGCGAGTTCGACATCGAGCCCCTGCTCCTTGAGAGTTGACATGCCGTCGATGCGCGAAGGTGCTGATACGGCAAGCGCGCGCATGCGACCGCCTTTGATCTGCTCGGCGAACTCGCCTACCCCGGAAACGCCTGCGGTAACATGACCGCCGATGATTGCAACGGTTGCATCGCCGCCTCCTTTAAACGCCGCGTAATTGATTTTTGCCGGATCGACCCCTGCGGCTTTGGCGATCAACCCGACAAGGATATGGTCCGTCCCGCCGGCCGAGCCCCCTCCCCATGAAACGCTACCGGGATTCGCCTTGAGCGCTTTCACAAGGTCACGCATCGTTTTGTGAGGTGAATTCACCGGCACGACGATCACCTCATATTCCCCGGTGAGACGCGCGATGGGTGTCACCATGGTCAAATTAACCGGCGCATTATCGAGATAAACGGCGCCGATCATCACCATACCGCCTATCATCAAGGCGTTGGGGTCGCCCTTGGATGAGTTTACAAACTGGGCGAGGCCGATCGTACCGCCGGCGCCGCCCTTATTTTCAAACTGAACGGACGACGCGAGTTTTTCTTTTCGCATGACCGCCGCCAGGTTACGGCCGGTCTGATCCCAGCCGCCACCAGGATTGGCAGGAATCATCATCTTTATTGTTGGCTGCGCGTAAGCCGCGAACGCCATGAGTAAGATCGCAAGAGCCACGAGCAGACTGATGAACCATCTACGCATAGTTCCTCCTTTTGCTTGCAACAGGCTTGACCGTGCTTGGTGTATCTAGGAGATGTATAGGTGAGGTGAAACAAGTTCACAACCTTATCAAACCTGCGCGGGAGTGTGGATGTATTGGGAAAACGGGCTATCGGCTTTGGCAGTCACAGATCCTGCAAATTTCCTAAGATCGATTTTGATGCCATTGGAGTAAAGAATAAATCCGGCTTCAGCAAAAATGCGCCGCAAGAGATAAGTTTTAAAATACTTGTTTTCGACGAAACCTTCTCTAGTCCAGAAAAAAAGCCTGCCGGTTTGCGTTAAGCCGGTAAGCAGTTCAAAGCCGATACGCGCGCGTTGGTCGGGCCACCCATGGTCGAGCAAGCTCATAAGATCCGCGGGAGCCGACAATGGCAGACCTTTGAGAAAGTTGATTATTCGGGTCGTAACAAAGAGCGTGTAGATATCCTCCCGATGAAACTCATCAGTTTCAATCGCCATCGCCGTGAGTCGGGCTTGGACGTAGTCTTGCTGATCGAGTTCGAGCCCGCGAGCAATGGGCGCATTAGGGGTTCTGTAAAAAGGCGACGCGCCCAGGAGCACCGGAAGGCGGGCGTTGAAAGCAAGAGTCTGGATCATGCTCTCCAGGCTTTCATTCGGAAGCCCCAGGATTTGATAGGAAACGATCTTGAAGCCCAACTGGACGGCCTTATGAACTATCTTTAGGTAGGCATCGAGGGTGTGGGGCCGCTTGGTGGTTTCGCGAACCGTCTTATCGGAGCTGACCAACGCCAGATTCAACTGTGAAAACCCGGCTCGGAACATCAACTCCAGGAGTTCGTCATCGAGGCTCAGATAGCTGATCCCGTTCATGGCGACAAACTGCATTTCGCGGTTGGGGAAGCGCGCGATCAACCGGTGGCACAGCTCCTTGAACGTGGCTTTATAATAGGTGAGGTTGTCGTCCTCGAAGTCAATCACGCGGTAGCCTTGCCGGTGGCGCAGTTCGATTTCCTCCAGCACGTTTTCCAGTGAGCGACGGCGGTAACTGTGCCCGAACGTGGTGTGGACCGAGCAGAAAGAGCATTTGTGCGGGCAACTGCGCGACGTGATCATGAAAGTCATCGGCTTCTGAGCGATTTCATAATTCGACAGAGAAAAGTCGCTGAGATCGGGAAGAGGAAGCTCGTCCGGCGGATAGTTGTCGCCGACCGGATTGAACTGCAATGAACCGTCTTTTTTATAGGCCAGGTTCGGGACTTCGTCGACATTTCTCTCATCTTTGAGAAAATGCAGGAACTCCACCAGCGGTTTTTCTCCTTCGCCGCGGATGACGTAATCGACATTCGGTGATGAGAGCAAGGATTCGGGCACCGCAGATGCGTGTGATCCGCCCATGACCACCGGCACCTGCAACCTTTTCTTCACACAGGCCGCTACTTCGAGTGCTTCGCGATAATAAGGAGTGAAAAGCGAGGAGATTCCGACCGCGTCGGGTTTAAGCTCGGCAACGTCTGCTTCGATCTCATCAAAGGACCGGCCGAAGTGATAGTAGTGATGAAACGTGGAGAAGGGCGATCGGTCCGCGACAGGGTAATAGTCGCGGAGATATTTTAGCTCTTTTGGGATTGCCACGGTCCTCCGGCCGCAGCCGCCGTGGTAATCTCGGATAATCACCTCGACATCGGGATGGTACTTCTTGACCGCGGCTTTCAGATAACAGAGACCGATAGGCTGGAGCCGGATATCGGTATCGTAGAAATCCTGAACCGGCGGTTGGATGAGGAGGACTTTCATTAGGATTTTCGAGCTATATCCGATTCCGGACCTCAGCGAAAGTTATCGAAGCCAAGAAAGTTCAGGCCTTGCCCTGTCCCTGCTACTTCGCGTAGAATCCGCGAAAATCGCATTTCAATTGACTGCGACCGAGGTTGCCAGCGTCACGGCGCAATTTCTTGAGCTGAGTGCGAATAGCGGCAACCGATCGCAAATTGTGACGGGTTCTCAGAAACACCGGGACCCGCGATTCGCCCTTGGGTTTCACGGAGCATGGCGCGCTTATGGCCGCAAACGTACTTCGCAGTAGTCGGGCGGTACAGATGAGTGTGTACGTGATCCGCGCCTTTGTACGCCTGCGCGAGCAGGTCGGCGCCAACCAGGCGATCCTCAAACGACTTGCGGAAATCGACAAAACATTGCTACAGCACGATAGCGCCCTTCGGGATATTTACCATAGGCTTTTGCCGCTCCTGCAACCGCCGCCTGACCATCCGAAACGGCGCATCGGTTTCCGCTGGGATGAAACATGATCGCACTCAAGGACTTCCAAACCGGGTGCTCGAATGGCTCCGGGAGTTCTTCCGGTTGGCGGCTCGCGATCAAAATCCCGAACACGAAGCACGACCACGCCTTTTATCGGAACACGAACACGCCGTTTCACGAACACGGAATTGCGTTTGACGCCCCCGTTTCCGCGAGTAGAAAAGCGGCTAATTAGCTCGGCTCTAGGGCTAGGGCATGATTTGCGGTTGAGTCGCTACACGAACACGAGTCACGATCACGAACACGACCGACGAACCACGGCTGGGTCTCCGATCCAGTCACATCTTTGATTCTGCATCATCGCCTGCAGTGATTCTCCCAGCCGCGTTTACTATGACGGTTAGAGAAACAGAAAAGTTTCAACTTCCTCCTTCATCTGTTATCGCCGCCCCTCTTGTTATTTCGTCGCTGGTTCGCTTAGAATCCGCCAATTGAATCAATATTACCCCGAAACTATGGAGGTTCTTCAACGTGACAGACCGCTTACCGTCCGAGCGAATTGAGGGGGCGATTCTTCTAATCAGGGGACATAAAGTGATGCTGGATAGTGATCTCGCTGAACTTTACAGCGTAGAGGTTAAACAGCTTAAAAGACAGGTGAAGAGAAACCAGGATCGTTTTCCGGCGGATTTCATGTTTGAGCTTTCGCAAGAGGAATATGATGCTTTAAGGAGCCAAATTGGCACCTTAAAGAGAGGACAACATTCCAAGTACTTGCCTTACGCATTTACAGAACAGGGCGTTGCGATGCTGTCGAGTGTGTTGCGGAGCACGCGCGCCGTGCACGTGAATATTGAAATCATGCGAACCTTCGTGCGCCTCCGCCAGATCCTTGCGTCGAATGCCACGCTCGCGCGAAAACTTGAAGCTCTGGAAAAGAAATACGACGCACAGTTTAAAGTTGTCTTTGACGCGATTCGTCAGCTCATGACGCCGCCAGAGCCCAAGCGTCGTAAGATTGGATTTTTGGTAAAAGAAAGAGCAGCAAAATACGGTATCGTGGGACGCCCCCGTTCCTGATCACGTTGAAGGGGAGCACTGCCACGATCCGCGAACACGATCACGAAAAGCCGTTTGACGCCCCCATTTTCGCGAGTAGAATAAACGGCTAATTAGCTCCGTTTCGCACGAACACGAGTCACGATCACGAATACGGCCGACGAACCACGGCTGGGTCTTCGATCCAGTCACATCTTTGATTCTGCATCATCGTCCAGAGTGATTCTCCCGGCATCGCTTTTTACTATGACGGTTAGAGTAACAGAACGGTTTTGCGGGGCACGGAAGGCAAGACGCGGCGTTCGAATAAATCAATAACGCATGCCTGACACCGAATTATAACCGAAGCCATTGCCTCGGCTCGCTTGAAGTCGGACAAGGTGGATGCTTTGATACTGGCGAAGTTGTTGGCAGCAGATTTGCTTCCCATGGTGTGGATTCCTCCTGTTTGCTAACCAGATAAAGTTTCACC
>JBOHVS010000325.1:0-18792 GCA_050735975.1 Binatia bacterium
GCCGATCTCTGGAGGCGCGGTTTTGCCCCCAGCGGCTGAACTTGCTGCGCTATATGAAAGGATTTTCCGAAGTATGGTTCCCGCGGCACGACCAGATTGCGCGCTGGACCTTGGAGCAGAGCTAGAGCTGATATCACCACGGAGAGCCCAGCGCGGCGAAGACGCAACCAAAATAGCAACAGATATTTCACCACGAAGGTCAGGAAGAGCACGAAGTTTAGAAGTTCAAAAATATCAATTTCTGAATCCTTCGTGGCTTTCGTGTGCTTCGTGGTAAATGAGCCGAGCTTCAATCCGCGCTAGAATTCGCTGCGAAAAATACCTCGCTGGCCGCGGGCTTCTTCAACCGCCACTTCCATGTACAGGATGGTGGCGGAGAATCGTTGCTGCACGCTGCGCCGAATCCGGTTCGCGACATACTCCGCTAACAATTCCGTGCTGGTGTTAATCAGCGGCAGAAGAATGACGTCGCCCCTGGGTAAGAGCAAGCGCTGTTTTTTGTAAAGCACCTCGACATCTTTCGATCTACGGCGCACCTTGATCAGCGGGCTTTCCGTTTGGATCAGGGTGCGATGGTCCAGATCATCGCAGACCTTCTTCACCAGGGGTTTGAAACTTATAAAATCCAAGACGACACCGGACCTGTCCAACTCGCCTTCCATGGCGACCGAAACCTGATAGTTGTGACCGTGCAGAGGCTCCCGCTGCCCGTTGGCGAAAATCAAGAAATGAGCCGATGCGAAGTTAAAGTAATCCTTGGCGACTTCGATGCTGAATCGACGCGACATGAGGCGGACGTTATCCCAAAAGGGCCGCGCCTTTCAACTCGGCTCGGAACTCCAAGCCCCAAAGTTCGGGATGATTTTTCCTAAAAAATAGGCTTGCAACTCGGGGACGGAAGAGTTAGTTGAGAAAACCATGCACCTTAAGGAGGCGGTAGGGCTCCGGGAGGGCGAAATGGTTTCGCTCATCGGCGCCGGCGGGAAAACGACAATGCTTTTTCGCCTGGCCAAAGAGCTTCGTGACGACGGGCGCAAGGTGCTGGTTACGACGACAACCAAAATCTTTAAACCGACAAAGCCTCACGTAGACCGGCTATTTCTCGTGCAAGAACCTGACGCGCTTCTTCTAGCAACCTCAGAGATCCCACGGCCCGCGATCATTGGGGCCGGTTACAACGTTGACGACGAAGGCAAACTCATAGGAATACCCGCGGCTTGGCTGGACGCCTTCGGAAAGAGTAAACAGTTTGACGGCATTCTCGTTGAGGCGGATGGCGCCGCGTCAAGACTATTCAAAGTTCCGTCAGAGATGGAACCTGTAATACCTGAATCGTGTGATCTGACGGTTTGGATTATGGCGATTAAGGTGTTAGGAAAACCGATGCATCCGAATTGGATTCACAGGGTAGAGCGAGCGATTTATCTCGTTGGCGGTTCGGCGGAAACTCCGCTAACTAAAGATCATATTGTCAAGCTCGTGAACAATCCGGCCGGGTGTCTCAAGGGCGTTCCCCCTCACAGCCGAAAGATTGCCCTGCTCAATCAAGCTGATAGTCTTGAGGAAATCGAACAGGCCAGAGAACTTGGAAAGGTTCTTTTGCAATCCGGGTTCGAGCGAATTTTGATCACTAGTTTCGAGAGCAATGAGACGGTTAAGGAAATTATCAACAAATAACCATCGTCGCACAGCCGACATGATATCCGCCGTCGTTTTAGCCGCTGGTCGCGCCGAAAGAATGGGAGAGCAGAAGCTGCTCCTTCCTCTCGGCGGAAAACCCGTGCTCCAGTGGGTTCTTGAAAGCGCTTTGGCGGCGGATCTCCATGAAGTCATCTGCGTCGTGCGCGACTTGAGACCGATCCGGGAGCAGATTTCTCTCGCCGATGACCGGCTATGCTGGCTCGTCAACTATGCGGCGGATCGCGGCCAGAGCACCTCCGTCGTCGCAGGGCTTTGGGCCATCGATCCAAAGAGTGACGGCGCGCTATTCTTAGTCGGCGACCAACCGATGATCCGCAGCGAGCTGATCGATGCTATGGTCGATCGATTCGAAAGTAGTTCGGCATGCATTGTCGCGCCTAGCTTCGAAGGGCAAACTCGAAACCCCGTCCTATTTCGGCGCGATGTTTTTCCGGAGCTGCTGCAATTAAGGGGCGATCATGGGGGTCGTGTCCTGATCGAAAAGAACCGGGATAAAACCGTGCTCGTGGAATGGGACGATGAGATTCCTTTTATGGATCTCGATGTTCGTGAGGATTATGAGCGACTCAAGCAGTTAGCCTAAGGCGACGAACACCTGGTTCAAGCCGTTCAAGCGGTGCCAGTCGTTCAAACCGATAAAAACCGATTCGCAACCTGTTTAATGCGAAGACGGCTGGAACGGATTGAACGGTTGAGACCCCGTTAATTTTCACGCCCAACGGCATCTATGATGGATTTCAAACCGTCTCTCTCCAGCAGGCGCACAAGACCCTGATTGATCCTCTTGACGGCAGAGGGCCCCTCATAAATAAACCCGGTGTAGATTTGAACCGCGCTCGCGCCGGCTTTGATCTTCTCATAGGCATCCTCGGCGGTAAAGATTCCGCCGACCCCGATTACCGGGAATTTCCCGCCGGCTGCTCTATACAGATGGCGGACAAAAGAAGTCGCCAACCCGCGCAGCGGTTTCCCGCTTAATCCACCGGGCTCCCGGCTCCCGGAAACGAGCGTTTCGCGCAAGAACGCGGTCGCGTTGGTAGCGATAATGCCGCTAATCTGCTCCGCTATCGCAACGTCGATAATGTCGTCGGCTTGCGAGAACTCCATATCCGGCGCGATTTTGACCAGGACGGGCTTTGGAGCGTGCCCGGCAGCGCGAGCCAGTTCCTGATTCGTCTCTTGAATCGCTTGCAACAGTATTTTGAGGAGACTTTTCTCCTGCAGGTCACGGAGCTGGGGTGTATTCGGAGAACTGACGTTGAGGGTAAAAAAATCACCATGTGGATAGAGCTTTCTGAACGCGGATAGAAAATCAGCGACCGCATCCTTGGTCTCGACGATCTTGCTTCTGCCGATGTTAATCCCAAGGGGAATTTTCGGCAGGCTGCGTCGCTCGCGCAAGGACTTGAGTCTTGCCGCGATGGCGGCAGCCCCGTCGTTATTGAACCCCAGCCGATTGATCAGCGCATCGTCCGCAGGCAAACGAAAAAGGCGCGGCTTGGGATTCCCAGGCTGCGCCAAAGCGGTGACCGCGCCGATCTCGAGAAAGCCAAAACCGAAACCGGCTAAAGTCTTTACCGCAACGCCGTTCTTGTCGAAACCTCCGGCGAGCCCGACCGGATTGGGAAACGTCAGCGTACCCACTCGAACCTCGAGTCGCTTGTCTGGCACGGAGAACCATCGCTCCAGCATCCCTTCCAAGGGCGTAATCTTCGCGAGCAAGGTCAAGGTTCTTTCGTGCGTTTCTTCGGCGTCGCCCATGAAGAGGACCGGGCGAATCAAGCTTTTATAAAGCACATCCTGTTCCACAAACCGTTGGCCTCGATTACCGGTAGAGTTTCTGTAAAAAGCCGCTCTTATCGAGCTGGTCGAGATATCGCGTATCGATGAACTGCTCAGGCTTGGCGTTCTTCGCCGCTGGAACGGTTGGTGCTATTGCCGATGATCTTGAGATCGGCCCCTTACAACGCAACGGCCATCGACGAGCGGCCGTTCAACTCGCCCAGGTGGCCACCGTCGGAGAGGTCGACATAACTACTTAGACATTCTAATTCAGCGGAGCACAGGCCGAGGGAACCATCAGCATATTTTCTTGCATCACCAGGAATTCTCTGGTTTGCGGCGGCCATCCTTCGACTGTCTTCGACGCTTCCGCTCGAAGTCGCTCGCGCTCACCGGAATCCTTATATACCCAAACGTGAATGTATTGATTGAGCGGCCCGATGAGAGTGTGCCCGGCAAACGCTAGCGGCGAGATCTTTGTGCGCGCTGGTATCACTTTGCCGAAGCGTTCCAAAACTGTCGGCATCGTCCCCGGCTGGTAGGTATAGGTTCGAAACTCATAGATATTGCCCAGCTTGCGTTCCGGCAGCGGCGGCGAAAAAGGCGCCGGTTGGACGATCTTGTTCTCCTGCGTGATGATGAACTCCTGGGTCTTAGGCGGCCACTTGCCGGTCTTTCTCGCTTCTTGGCCGATTCGTTCGCGGTCTTCGAAGCTCTCATAGGGCCAGATATGGACGACGCGGTTCAGCCCGCCTACTTCCGATTGCCAAAGACCCAGCAGTTTGGAGAATTGCAGCCTGGCCGTAAGCCCCTCGGCGAAGCGTTCAACAAAGTTGTTAGTCGTACCCGGTTTCAGGACATAGGTTCGCATTTCGAGAAACATAGCTTACCTCCCTAGTGAAATTTGTCTATCCTTCCCACAAATGCCGGAATAATTGCAACAGCCACGAACCCATCGAGCCTGCGATTTCAAAATCGAATCGAATCTGTTAAGGGCTCAGTATTCCCTAAATAGCGAATTCGCGACGAGTTTCATTTTTGGAGGACGTATGAAATCCCGAGCCGCCGTCGCCTGGGAGGCCGGCAAGCCTCTGGTCATCGAAGAAGTCGAAGTCGCAGAACCCCAGAAGGGTGAGGTCCTGCTGCAAGTCAAAGCCAGCGGGGTTTGCCATACCGACGCTTACACGCTTTCCGGCAAGGACCCGGAGGGGCTTTTCCCCGCGATCATGGGACATGAAGGCGGTGCGGTGGTCATCGACATCGGCCTGGGCGTGACCAGCGTAAAGCCGGGAGACCATGTGATTCCGCTTTACATCCCGGAGTGCGGCGAATGCAAATTTTGCCAATCCGGCAGGACGAATCTATGCGGGGCAATTCGCGGAACCCAAGGTAAAGGGGTCATGCCGGATGGCACGTCCCGTTTTTCGGTCAAGGAAAAGCCGGTTTTTCATTATATGGGAACCTCCACGTTTTCCGAATATACGGTAGTTCCGGAGATCGCCCTCGCCAAGATCAATCCTTCGGCGCCGTTGGAAAAAGTCTGCCTTTTGGGCTGCGGCATCACGACCGGAATCGGCGCGGTGTTGAATACAGCTAAGGTGAGAGCGGGTTCTGCAGCGGCGGTGTTTGGGCTTGGCGGCATCGGTCTCAGCGTCATCCAGGGTTTGGTCCTTGCGAAGGCTGGACGCATCATCGCCATTGACGTTAATCCTCAGAAATTCGCGATGGCCAGGCTCTTAGGCGCTACGGATTTCATTAACCCCATAGACCCGGGCCGGCCGGTTCAAGAAGTCATCGTCGATATCACGGACGGCGGCGTGGATTACTCATTTGAATGTATCGGCAATGTGAAAACGATGCGCGCGGCGCTCGAGTGTTGCCATAAAGGCTGGGGAGAGTCCGTCATCATAGGAGTCGCCGCCGCCGGAGAAGAGATCAATACCCGCCCTTTTCAACTGGTTACCGGCAGGGTCTGGCGCGGTACGGCCTTCGGCGGCGTCAAGGGGCGATCGCAGCTTCCAGGTTATATTGATAGATACCTGAGCGGCGAGATCAAAATCGACCCTATGATAACGCACAAGCTGCCCCTGGAGAAGATCAACGATGCCTTCGATCTGATGCACCAAGGCAAGAGCATCCGCTCGGTCATCACATTCTAAGCTCCGCGCGAGTTGCATCCCTCGCTCTCTTAGGGAGAGTGTTAGAGGGGAGTCTTCCCGAACTGCTCGAACTGTTTGAACTATTTGAACGGCTTAAACCTGTCCGTCAGTTAGACCGGCCACTTCTCCAAATGGTAGGCTTGATCCCAGAAAAGATATTCGTACCGGCTGCTCAAGATGAAATGTGAGGTCATGAGCCTCTTTTCGCTGCTGTTCGCGGCGATGCCGAGTTGGTCTAGCAGTTGAATCTGCTCCCGCACAGGCTTCCAATAGGCGTCGGAAGCATAGATCTCGATCCACTCCCGATAGATCTTCGGTTTCATGGGCCGTTTCTTGTAGAGCCGCCGTCCTATTTCGCCATAGATCCAATAACAAGGAACAATGGCCGCGACGATCTCGCCAAGGCCCCCGCCGTGCGCAACCGCCTGCAGATGTCCAATATACGCTTGAGTCGCAGGACCCTTTGTTACCGCATCGAGATCCCTCCGAGACAACCCCAGACTCTTTCCGAAACTCGCATGGAAACTGCGCTCTACTTCCACGGCAGTCAATGCATGCCGGGCAAACAATTCCAGGGTTTCGAGATCCGGCGATTTGGCGCCGGCCCGGCAGAGGACCTGGGCGAAGTCGAGCAAATAGAGATAATCCTGAAGGATAAAGTAGGTGAAACGATCCATCGGCAAGGTCCCGGCGTGCAATTCACGAAGGAACGAATGATTTTCGATCGACCGCCAAATTTGCCCGCCGCGATGTCTCAGGCGAGCGCTGAACTTTTCCGCCATATTAATCGGAATAACGGCTTGAAGTTTAATTAATTTCTCTCTATAACATAGCCGCAGTAAGCTTTCCCAGTCCTTGTCACAGCAAATTTGCGTCGAAAGGAACCGCGATGAACAAGAAGATAAAGTTTCGCGTCAACGGCAAGAAGCACGAACTTGAGGTCCCGACTAATCGCATGCTGATCGATTGCCTGCGCTACGATCTTGGATTAACCGGAACCAAAGAAGGCTGCAGCGTGGGCGTGTGCGGGGCGTGCACGGTCCTCATGGACGGTCAAATGGTAAGTTCCTGCCTGGCTCTGGCTGTGTTCGCTGATGGACACGACATCACGACAGTTGAAGGGCTGGCCAAGAATGGCGAGCTTCATCCGGTCCAGAAGAGCTTCATCCAGTACGGCGGTTTCCAGTGCGGCATTTGCACTCCGGGCCAAGTCGTAGCAGCTAAAGCCTTGTTGGACGAGAACCCGAAGCCGAACGAAGAAGAGATCAAGGACTGGATGATGGGTAATCTCTGCCGCTGCACCGGCTACTACAAGATCATCGAATCAATCCAAAAGGCGCACCAATTCGTCAAGTAAGGACAGAGCCATGATACCCTTCGAATACCGCACCCCCAAGAACCTCAAGGAAGTCCATGCAACATTGAAAGAGTTCGGGTCCGACGCGAAGCTCATCGCGGGCGGCACGGCGCTCGTCATCATGATGAAACAGCGTCTCGTGCGGCCCAACTGCCTGGTTAGCCTTCGTTCCGTTCGTGGTTTGAACAGCATAGAGTTAAAGGACGGCGGGTTGCGCATCGGCGGTTTGGCAACGCATCGCGAGGTCGAAAGCTCCTCCCTGGTGCGTCGACGCTTGCCGCTGTTAGCCGAGACCTATCATCACGTCGCGACGATTCGCGTCCGCAACATGGCCACCGTGGGCGGGGGGTTGGCTCACGCCGATCCCAACCAAGACCCGCCGCCGACCTTGATCGCGCTCGGCGCTACTCTGAAAGCAAGCTCGGCAAACGGCAGCCGCGTCGTTCCCCTCGACGCGTTCTTTACCGATTACTACGAAACCGTGCTGAATCCGGACGAAATCATTACGGAACTATTCGTTCCCAAGCTCCCGCCGAATAGCGGCGCAGCCTATCTGAAGTTTCTGCCGCGTACGGCCGATGACTACGCCACCGTCTCAGCGGCGGCAGTGCTGACCCTGGACAAGAACAAGAAGACGGTAAGCGATGTGCGGATCGCGCTGGGGAGCGTAGGAACCACACCGATCCGGGCCACAGCCGCTGAGGCCGTTCTTCGCGGTCAGCCGCTCAAAAACGAGGCATTCGCGGAAGCGGCTGAGAAAGCGAAAGAAGCCGTTGATCCGGTCAGTGACTTCCGTGGCTCGGCGGCCTATAAAAAGGAGATGGCCGGCGTATTTGTTCGCCGCGCTTTGGAGAAAGCCCTCGCCAATATTCGCCAGCAGTCGAAAGCCAAGACAGCTTTGAAGACGATAAAGAAAACAGTGAAAAAAAGGAGAAAGCGTTGAAATTCAGCCAGACCGCCCAAATCCCCGTCGCCCGCGAGCCACTTTGGGACTTTCTCATGGATGTTCCCAAGGTCGCGCAATCGTTGCCCGGAGTCGAGTCCGTAACCAAAATCGACGACACTACGTATAACGGAGCGCTCAAGGTCAGAGTGGGACCTATCTCGCTTAACCTACAGGGGAAAATCATCGTTGAAGAGCAGGACCGCGAAAATTGGCGCGCCGCCTTGCGCGCCGAGGCGAAAGACCGCATGGCCGCCGGCGCCGTGAACGGAAAAACCCGCATGATGCTCAAGGAACTGGGCGCGAACCAGACGGAGCTGCTGGTCGAGACGGACGTTAATATCCTGGGGAAGATCGGGGAATTCGGTCAGCCGATTATCCGTAAGAAAGCGGATTCCATGCTCAAAGAATTCGTCGAGAACATTAAGAAGCAACTAGCTGGAAAGTAGTCTCGAAGGTTCTTCGGCCGTCGAGTCTTCCTCTTCTTCCGAGGGTCCGTCCGCGGGTCGCCCTAGAATCCTGTTGTAGCAGTCCTCCGCCAGTTTTTTCCGCCCGGCTGAGTTGTCGTCGTAACGGAAGCACTCGATCCTGGGTTGGATGGTTACCAGCACTTCCATGCTTCGCAGCGAGATGAGCTTCCAGAAGTGGTTCAAGAACTCCATATCGCCGTACCAATAGATTAAATCTCGATTGGCAACGGTTACCGGCTTTTCCTCTATGCTCTTGTAGGCGAGCGTAACGGGCACAATGGTGGATCGACTGCGCAGCGGCGCCGCCAGAGGCGCCGTTTGGAACGGCAACATCCGTTCTCCATCCGTGGAAGTGCCCTCAGGAAACAGCAGAATATTCGCTTCCTGTTTTAATTTCCGGGTCATCTCTTCAACCAGCGAGGGTACCTTTTCTTTCCTCTTTCGGTCGATAAAGATAGTGCCGCAAAGGCTGTTCCACTCGCCTATGATGGGCCAACGTTTGACCTCCTTTTTGGAGACAAAAACAATCGGGAAAATACTACCCAGAACGATGCCATCGACGTAGCTCAGGTGGTTGCTGATGATGACGTAACCACCTCGTTCGGACGGCCTCTCGTCGCCTACGACCGTCACCTTGATGTTGAGGATCGTTCGCACAAGGAAGGTAAAATTCCGCGTCATCCGGCTGATAATTTTCCAACGGTTTGGCAGACGAAGGATGGTGATCCAGAGATGAACGAGCGCAACCAGCGCAAAGAAAAACGCCCATAGCGAAAGAACCGCCGTCAATTTGGCCCAGCGCATCATGAGATACGAAGGCGACGAAGATAATCGCTGCTCATCGTACTGAAATCCAGCAGCAAGAACAAATCAGCGGTTCCAAACTCCCCGTCCAGCGCAGGCGGGCCGCAAACTAAGGCCCCGATCCTCAAGTAACCTTTGATCAAACTCGGCAATTTGACAAATAGGCTCTGTTCATCGTCAACCCTTGCGTCATCCTCCAAGCCGTCGAACTTGCACTGCGGAACGGGAGAAACCCGGTATGCCTCAGAGGCGTAGTATTTGCGCTTGAGCATCGCGAACATCTCGCTGACCTCTTTGACGTCGGTGGTGTAAAGGCTGCCGCAGCCGAAGAGAAACCGGACGTTTCGATCTTTTATGTGTTGAGCGATAGCTTCCCACATAAGCGGGATCAGCGCCCGCTCGCGAAAATCCTTGCGCGCGCAGGTCCGTCCCAACTCGAGCAACTCGCCGTCCAGTTTTTTGATCTTCGCCAAATCGAATTCCCTCTCGGAGTAAAAGCCGATGTTTTTGCGCGCTTGGGATCCGAGCAGCAGACGGTAAGTACCAACGACCTCTTTGCTGTCGAGATCGCGGACGATGAGATGCTGGCAGCAGGGGTCGAACTCATCGACGTCGAGGCCGGTTTTGTAGGAAGACCTGAGTCCCTTGTTCATCTCCAGGTTAAAGACTTGGAATCTCAATCTTTGAGCCTCCCGGATTTCGCTCGGCTCCGTGGTGATTTTGATCTCAAGATCGGCCATCGAGCCGCCAGCCTAACATGCTGAAAACTGATTTATTAGGGAGCTCATAAGTATCTTGACAATTTACGTCCCTCAAAAACCAGGGGTGCGTGCCCGGGCTCTCCATGACTCGCCCCTTGATTGTCGTATGTCTACTAGCCAATGAACTCTTTAGTAATATTGACAAACGCTGAGATTTTATGTCAGGCGGTCCCTTTAACCCAGAGCCGCGCGTTTATTTATGCGTCCAGCTCGGTTTTCTCTTTTGCAAAAATGCTTGAACGCCTTCCTCAACGTCCTCGGTCTGGAGTAATTGTTGGCAATAGATCTCTTCCGCCCGTTTGAGGGCATCGGAGAACCCTGAAAGGGAGATCTCTCGCAATCCCCTCAACGTGATTCGCAAAACCGCGCCGCTCTTTCCAAGTAATTCATCTACGAGAGACTCGAGACCTTTCTGCAGATCGTCGTTCGCAACCACGCGATTAACGAGCCCCATGGCGAGCGCTTCTTGCGCCGAGAACCGCCGCCCGGTAAGGATCATTTCCGCGGCCCGACGGTAGCCCAGCAACGATGAAAAGCGCGCCAGGGCCACGGGCGGATAACAACCGACACGGATTTCGGGCGTGGCGAAGGAACTGTCTTCCGCGGCGATCAGGAGGTCGCACGAACTCGCTAACTCGCACCCGCCGCCAAGACAGAGACCGCGAATGGAGGCAATCGTCACCTGCGGCAGCGACAATAACTTGCGGATCGCGCCATGCACGATATCGAGCATCTCCGGAACTTTTTCCTTCGTATGGTCCCGAATATCGACACCGGCTGAGAATGCCCCTTGCCCTCCTCCCTGAAGGACAAGGACATCGACGGACGGCTCGCGCGACACGGCTGTCAGGACCCGATCAAGGTCGCGGAGGATCTGGAGATCCAAGACATTCAGCGGCGGCCGGTCAATGGTGATAAGAGCCAGCCGCTCTCGTTTTTCGACTGACACAGTCATGTTGCTTGCTTGCCTCTTACGTCGCTTTACCCGGCTTGCGCCGGTTGTTTCAACACGGGCCGTCTCAGGTTTCTGAATTCAGGTCCTCCTTATCTCTTAAACCAGCCCCATCTCTTTTACAAGAAAACGAGTTGTCCGGTAAAATAGATCTCTCACGGAGCTTCTTGTGAGGCTCTTTCCTGGATCGGAGTGACAGCCGAAGGGTTCAGGACGACAGCTCTCGCTATCGGTTTGACAAAGGGACGACCAGAACTTAGACTAACTCACTCAAAGGAGGAGGGCTTTTATGAAGACGTTGCGACTTTCGATATTCGTTGTTGCCCTGTGGTTTGCCCTCGGACCGAAGCCGAGTCTCGCCGCGCCTGATGAATACGATGACAGCCAATCCCATCCGCTCAGGATCCTCGCTTACTTGGTCCATCCTGCCGCATTCGTCATCGAGTGGACCGTCTTTAGACCTTTCCATTATCTAGTCAGCGCAACCGAGCCGCTGGAAGCAGTCTTCGGGCACAGGCCGCATCCGCCTGTTTTGGGGGAACCCGCGCCCGCTTACGATTATGGCGTGCCGAAGAGGGCGCCGATGAAACCGACGCGAATAAATCCCGCGCCGGCAACATCCGTCCAGGAACCCGCGGCGGAGACGGTGCGGATTGTGGAAGTTCCGGTTGAGAAGCTGGTAGTCAAAGAGGTGTCCAAGACCGTCGAAGTAGAGAAATTTATTCTTCCTGAGATTGCCTTTCGTTTCGACTCCGCCGAACTGACGGAACTGGGCAAGGGCGAGGTCTATCTTGCCGCTCAGAGATTGAAAGAAAAATCCGATATCGTCATTGCCATCGAAGGTCACACCGACAATATCGGCCCCGAAGAATACAATCAGAGGTTGGGCATGCGTCGAGCCGAGACCGTAATGAAAGAACTTGGAGGTCTTGGGGTCGATCCGGGCCGCATGTCGGTTGCAAGCCAGGGAAAAAATAAACCTTTAATCGAACAGGAAACGGACTGGGCACGCGCCGTCAATCGCCGCGTCGAATTACACGTCAGGGCGCAGTAAAACTCGCGCGCCGAAAGCTTCAAAGGCCCAGCCCGAGAGAAAGGCTGGGCCTTTTTTTTCTCCAACAACTTCACCGAACTTAAATGTCGTACAAACCCCGCGACTCATATTACCAAAGGGCCAAACAAGAAGGCTATCGTTCGCGCGCCGCCTACAAGCTGATCGAACTTCAAGAACGCTTTCGAATCATCAAACCCGGCGATCTGATCGTCGATCTCGGGGCCGCGCCCGGCGGATGGTTGCAGGTGGCCGCCAGGCTCGCCGGGGCGAGCGGGAAGGTATTGGGAATCGATATACAACCCATCGAGACGCTTGGCGCCAAGAACATCCTGACAGTTCAGGCTGACATCACTTCTGAAGACACCCAGCAAACGGTGAAAGAGTTGCTGGGCGGTCCGGCAGACTGCGTCATTTCCGACTTGGCGCCCAAGCTTAGCGGCATTCGAGACGCGGATTCTGCCCGGTGCCTGGAGCTTAACCTGGCCGCCTTGAGGGCCGCCGGTCGCCTTTTGAAGCCGGGGGGTTGCTTTCTCATGAAAAGCTTCGTCGGCACGGAAGTTGAAACCTCCTTCGGCGAGTTAAAGAAGCATTTTCGTTCGGTCCAACGGACTCGCCCGGAGGCTACGCGACGTGGATCCTCGGAAATCTACTTTTTTGCCAAGAATTTCTATTCAATATCGGGCGCCTAAAAACAGCCGCCATGCCTCAGTTCAGAAAAGATCCGGTCAGTAACCACTGGGTCATCATCGCCACCGATAGAGCAAGCCGTCCGCAAGACCCCGCGCGGGCCGTGAAACCCGATTCTGCCGGGCCGTGCCCGTTTTGCAGCGGCAACGAAGCAATGACGCCACCGGAGATTCTCGCTTACCGTGAAAATAACAGCCCTGCGAATCAGCCCGGCTGGAGTTTGCGGGTGGTTCCAAACAAGTTCCCCGCTCTCGTGCCTGAGGTCAACGAAGACCGACAAGTTCAGGGATTGTATGAGTCAATGAAGGCCCTGGGCGCCCATGAGGTCGTGGTCGAAATTCAAGAGCATGCTACGAACGTAACCGCGCTCAACCGGCAACAGTTCAGTGATCTCGCCCGGGCTTATCGGGATCGGATGATCAGTCTTGGCAGCGACGCACGATGGCGCCACGTCCTCATTTATAAAAACCAAGGCGCGGAGGCCGGCGCGACTCTCGAACATGTTCACTCACAGATCGTCGCGTTGCCTGTCGTTCCAAGGCGAGTCAGGGATGAATTATCGGGCGCTAAGGCTTTTTATGAACAGAAAAGCCGGTGCGTCTATTGCGAAATTATCAACGCCGAGAAGGTCGGTGGCAGTCGAATCGTAAGCGACAAGGAAAATTTTGTCGCCCTCTGCCCTTATGCGCCGCGCTTCCCTTTCGAAACCTGGATCTTGCCCAAGAGGCATTCCCCTTATTTCGACCGCGCCTCCGAGCTGGAGTGCGCCGAGTTTGCGCTGATTTTACGAGAGACGCTCTTACGGCTCGATCGCCGCCTTCACCAGCCCCCGTTTAACTACGTGCTCCACTCAGGACCGTTGAACCACAATGCAGATTATTATCATTGGCATTTGGAGATCTTACCGAGATTGGCGGGCGTGGCCGGCTTCGAGTGGGGATCAGGATTTTTTATCAACACGGCAGCGCCGGAAGATACCGCGCGGGAATTGCGCAAGGCTTTGAGTTACTAAGGAGTTCATAAGGTTCTTGACAATTTGCGTTCCTCAAAACCACAGGGCAAGCCCTTCCAAGCGCGGGCAATAGGCCTGTGCCTTATCGGCCACCGCCCGTTCCACTCCAAGGGCGGTTATTTCAACGGCCCGGGCCTGAACGCTTCTTTCACGTTCGTATGCCCGCGCTCTCCATGACTCGCCCCGTGGTTGTCGTATGTCTACTAAACAATGAACTCCTTAGTAAATCTTTGGGTTCAATCCGCTCCAACCGTTCAGCTTCTTGCTATTCCACCGTGACGCTCTTGGCAAGATTGCGCGGTTGATCGACGTCCGTGCCCCGATGCACTGCGATGTGGTAGGCGAGCAGTTGCATCGGAATACTCATCACAACCGGGGTGAGAAAATGGGAGGCGGTCGGAACCGTCAGCACGCCGAACGCGGAAATTTCCGCCGGAATCTTCTTTTCGTCGGTCAGTAGAATAACTTTTCCTCCGCGGGACTCCACCTCTTTAAGATTTCCCAGCGTCTTCTGAAAATAACGGTCGCGCGGCAAGAGCACGACAACCGGCATCTTCTCGTCGATCAGCGCGATCGGGCCATGTTTCATTTCACCGGCAGGATAGCCCTCGGCGTGAATGTAAGAAATCTCCTTGAGCTTCAAAGCCCCTTCGAGCGCAATCGGATAGTTGATTCCTCGACCGAGATAGAGAAAATCGGTGCTGTTCATGAGATCACGAGCCAAAGTCTCTACTTCCGGCTCCAGCTTGAGCGTTTCTTCGATCCAATGCGGAAGGTGCATCAGGTCCGCCAACAGCTTCTTTGCCTGCGCGCGGCTCAATTGGCCGTTACATCGTCCCAGCGCCACCGCCAACAGGTAGAGCGCCGTGAGTTGCGTTGTGAAAGCCTTGGTGCTGGCGACGCTAATTTCCGGTCCCGCGTGGGTGTAAAGAACGCCGTCGGACTTTCTCGCTATGGAGGAATCGACCACGTTGCAGACCGACAAAACCTTCGCCTTCTTTTGCCGCGCGATTTCCACGGCGGCCAGCGTGTCTGCGGTCTCTCCGGACTGGCTCACCATAAGCAGAATCGACCGCGGATCCATCAGCGGGGTGCGATAGCGAAACTCCGATCCGTAATCGACCTCCGTCGGTATCTTGGCGATCTCCTCGAGCATAAATTTTCCGACCAGACAGGCGTGCCAAGCCGTGCCGCAAGCAACGAGATGAATGCGCTTTACTTGACGGATCTCTCGCGCCGCCAAACGAATGTTTTCCAGCGACACCTCACCGTCTTTCAGCGAGATACGGCCGCGAAACGTGTCGGCGACGGCTCTTGGCTGCTCATGAATCTCCTTGAGCATGAAGTGGCGGTAGCCCCCCTTTTGAGCTGCCACCGCGT
This sequence comes from Binatia bacterium, assembly GCA_050735975.1. Lineage (GTDB taxonomy): Bacteria > Desulfobacterota > Binatia > UBA9968 > UBA9968 > DATMBL01. The sequence continues at coordinate 15,063 of JBOHVS010000325.1, forward strand.
CCCAGGTGATCTCTCGAAAAAGACGTTTGATCGTTGTCCCTTTGCCGTTGAAGAGGCGGAATGAACCGACCGAGACTTCACCGACCTCACCGTCCTCGAGAAAAGTCACCTTACGGGTATAGTCAAGCAACGCCGGAATATCGGATGCGATAAAGGTTTCGCCTTCTCCCCAACCGATAACGATGGGAGTCGAGTTCTTCGCTACGATCAAACGCCTGGGGTCCTTTTGATTAAGAAACAGCAAGGCATACGAACCGCGGATTTCCCTGAGGCTCTTGCGTACGGCTTCGAGGAAGTCCATGCCTTTGTCGAGCTTTTCCGCCACCAGATGGGCGACGATCTCAGTGTCGGTTTCGGAAAAGAATTTAGTACCCCTTTTTATGAGCTGCTCCTTGAGTTCGAGGTAGTTTTCAATGATGCCGTTGTGCACCACGACCACGTCGCGGGCGCGATGGGGATGCGCGTTGGTTTCTGAAGGCCGGCCGTGAGTAGCCCAGCGGGTATGCCCGATACCGATCGAGCCGAGCATCGGATCACGGTTGAGGACCGCTTCGAGATTGCTGAGCTTGCCTTCGCAGCGCCGAACCGCCACACGGCCATCATTCAAGATCGCAATGCCGGCCGAGTCGTACCCCCGATATTCGAGCTTTCTCAAGCTTTCGAGGATCAATGGCGCTGCTTCCCGTTTGCCGATGTATCCTACGATGCCGCACATTATTTCCGGGTTTCCTTCATTTTCTTGCGCTTCTGCTCGGTCCAGCCCTCCCGCACCCGCTCGTCCCTATCGTTATAGACGAGTGCTCCGGCGGGAACATCGTGGCGAATCGTCGTCGCTGTGGCAACGTAGACGTCGTCTCCCAGAGAGACGGGCGCAATCAAAGTCGAATCGCTGCCTACCTGAACGCGATCCCCGATGCTGGTCCGGTACTTTTTGAAGCCATCGTAGTTACAAGTAATCGTACCCGCGCCGATGTTCGTCTCGCGCCCGACGGTCACGTCGCCGAGATAGGTGAGATGATTCGCCTTTGTACCCTCGCCGATTTGCGCTTCTTTGGCCTCAACGAAATTTCCGATGTGAACGTTACGGCCCAATGAAGTGCCCGGGCGCAGGTGCGCGAATGGGCCGATGATCGCGCCGTTCTCGACGCGGCAGCCCGTCAGCACGACGGAAAATCGCAGATGAACTTCATCGCCGATGCCTGCATCGGTCGCATAGACGCTGCCGTCGATCCGGCATCGCTCGCCGATGACTGTTTTTCCAAGGAGATGGGCATTGGGGCCGATCACGGTGTCTCTGCCGATCGTAACGCCTTCGTCGATATAAGTGGTCTGCGGGTCTTTGAGGGTCACCCCCGCCAACATATGTCGCCGATTGATCTTTTCTTGAAGGCTTTTTTCCATGGCGGCGAGTTCCTCTCTGGTGTTTACGCCCTTAACCTCGCGGACGTCTTCGATCCGGGCCGTTTCCACTATCTGGCCTTGCTTGAGCCCGAGAGCGACGATATCCGGCAAATAATACTCGCCTTGCCGGTTCTGATTATCGATTCCGGCCAAAGCATCGAAAAGAAACCGCGCGGAAGCGACGTAAACGCCCGCATTGATTTCGCGAATGCGCTTTTGCTCTTCCGAGGCATCCTTTTCTTCCATGATCTCCGTAATTGCGCCGGCCACTTCGCGCAGTACTCTGCCGTATCCGCTCGGATTATCCAAGAACGCGGTTGCCAACGTTAGAGAAGCTCCCCGCGCCAGGTGGCGCTCTACCAGCGATGCCAGCGTTGCTTCAGAGATCAGCGGGACATCGCCGCTGAGAATCAGCAGGTCTCCGGAAAAATCGTTGAAGCAGTGCTGCGCGCAGAGTACGGCGTGGCCGGTGCCAAGTTGCTGTTCCTGGCGGACCCAAGTGACGTCACCCTGCTGATAGGCGCCCTGCACCGCCTCAGCGCCGTGGCCGACAATAATCGCAACCTTGCTTGGCTTCAGGTGCCGCGCGGCTTCCAGGGCATGCAGAAACAGCGGTTTTCCGGCTAAAGGGTGAAGAACTTTCGGCACACTGGATTTCATCCGGGTGCCCTGACCCGCGGCCAGCAAGATAACCCCTAAGTCCCGCCTCATATCGATTTCCCGACGTGGAACTTTCAAATTATAAACTAAGTACGCCGCCAAGCAAGGTCAGTTTTTGGCGCGGCTCGCCCTCCCTGAAATTAACCAGGTAAAGAGGCCGCAGGCGACAGCGCTCCCGGCCACGGCGGTGGGGACCGGGATAAATGCGGCCACGCTCCCGAGACCTACCGCACCGAGCGAACCGAAGCCTCGATCAAGAAAAAATAGACTCATCGCCCGGCCTAAAAGATATTCCGGACACTCCTCCTGAATGATCGCTCGCGCCAGCACCCGATAGCTCATCTGCATGGCGCCCACCACCGCAAGGAGAAGCAGCGACAAGAGCATGAAACGAGAAATCGCGAACACAAAGATCGAAATCGCATAGATCATACTGGCTCCGAAAAGCAGTCGCCGCATCCCTCTGATCCGGCTATGGGTCGAGAGGAAAAAACTGATCAACACGGCTCCGACCCCGGGCGCCGAGACAAGAAAGCCGTACCCTGTCGGCCCGACCCGCAGCACTTCCTGGGCAAAATAGGGCAAAAACTGAGAATAAGAGATGCCAAAAAAACCAGTCGTGTAGGTAGTTAATATCGTGCGAAACACCCGTTGATTCTCGCGCAAGTAGGATACTCCTTCAATGATGTCCTTAAGCCAGGCGCCTTTTGACACAGAGACTGATGATGCGGGTGGTCGCATTTGCAAAAGAGTTACCAACATCCAAACAATCGTGAGTGCCTGAATAACGAGGCACGGGCCGGCGCCGGCGACGGCGAGCAGCACGCCTCCAATGGATGGGCCGATAACTTTGGTCAGATTGTGTGTCGCCGAATGCAATGCCAGCGCGCTCATCACTCCCTCTTGCGGCACGAGAGAAACGACCAGCACCTGCTGCGCCGCCGTGCTGAACGAGCTGACGATAGCCATGAATATGACCAGCACAATGATATGCCAGACTTGAATCCAGCCCGCGAAGATAAGGGCGGCAAATATCACTGTCTGGATCAGGTTCAGCACCCTGCTTGTGATGAGAAGTTTGTGCCGATCCATCCGGTCGGCAACCACGCCGCCGATCGGCCCAAAAATGAAGCGCGGGGCGAACTCAAAAAACCCGATCAGTCCCAGGTAGAAAGCCGATTGGGTTAACTCCCAAACCAGCCAGTTTTGCACGACCAGGTGAATGTATTCACCGGTTTCAGCGGGAAGATAGCCGATGGCGAAGAGGCGAAAATCGCGATAGCGGAGGGCGGGCGGAAGTCTCACGTAATGCGATTAAATCCTCTCATCGTCTGTTCCGGCTTCGCCGTCGCGGTCCCCTTTATGGAGCGGGCTTGGATCGTTAAGGAAACTATATAATATAATAGGATTCATTTTTATGTCCAATCCGTTCACCAAATGGCAAACAGAACTTGTCAACACCCGGAATTTCCTTTACAAGGACAAGAGAATGGGCACAAACTAGGCCGGTTAAAGCAGTCCCGCAGAAGATTGTAGTCGACAACTTCCCGCCTCTTTTCATGCAGGCAGGAACCCAAAAAGGAGCTGGCACGCATGAGCCGATCCGAATCGCCCAGGCAAGCCCAAGAAAGGGCGGAAAACTGGTGGGAATTCTGTCCCGTGTGCAGCT
>JBOHVS010000326.1:0-4572 GCA_050735975.1 Binatia bacterium
TTCTGACCTCTGACGTCCGACCTCTGATCTCTGTCTCGCTAGGCTCTCGGATGCGCCTTATCATACACCGCCGTCAACTGATCCAGATTTACGTGCGTGTAGCGCTGGGTGGTTGAAAGACTCGCATGGCCAAGCAGCTCCTGGATGACCCGGAGATCGGCGCCGCTGTTCAGTAAGTGAGTTGCGAATGTATGGCGCAGACCGTGCGGCCCGATCCGAACCGGCACGCCGGTCGCTTTCAAATGCTTCTCCACGATGCGCCCGACGCTTCGCGTGGTAATCCGTTCGCCGTGCCGATTAAGAAAAACCGGATTTTCCCCTTTGCACGCAAGATGCCATCTTTTTCTCTGCTCCAAGCCGTAATCATGCAAGGTTTGCATGGCGACTTCGCCGATCGCCACGATCCGCTCCTTCGCGCCTTTCCCAACTACCCGCATAATCCCAAGTTGGAAGTCGATATCGCTCCAGTTGAGACCCACCAGCTCGCTTACCCGGATGCCGGTCGAATAAAGCACTTCGAGCATCGCCCGATCGCGAACATCCAGAGCCGTCTTGGTCTTGATCCCTCCCAAGAGCTGAAAGACATCGTCCACGGACAGAAAACCCGGTAGCGGTTTTTCCTGCTTGGGCGTTTGGATCAGCAGCAAAGGATCTTTTTCGAGCCGCTTGGTCGCGACGAGATATCTGAAGAATCCTCTTAGGGCTGCGAGCTTTCGTCCGATCGAGCTTTTCTTCCGATCTTTCGCTAGAGAAGCCAGGAATGCCCGCACAACGTGAACGTCGACTTTATTTGGATCGACTTTTTCGCCGGCGTCGAGACTCAGCCGGCTCTCGAGGAGGAACTGCTGGAATTGGCCAAGGTCGCTCAGGTAATTTCGCAACGTGTGCAGCGCGACGTTACGCTCGTTTCTGAGATAGCCGGCGTACTGTTGGATATGATCTTCCACAAAAAAGCTCGTGATGGATTTTAACACAGGCGGATCACCTTTGAAACAAACGCAGTTCCGGTCCGCTAGCGGCTCGCCGGCTTTCAGCCCTTGAACGTTTATGTTATTCGTTTGTATTGCTGTTCATCATGGATGCAGCATTTGGCGAAAGACCTTCTCACCACGAAGATCACGAAGGCCACGAAGGTTCGGATATTTTTGATTATTAAACTTCGTGTTCTTCGTAACGCACTGCTATCGTTGAAAGTTCTTAGAGCTTGCGCAAACTTTCTGGCGGTGGGTCCTGGAGATTTCACCGCGGAGGCGCGGAGGGCACGGAGTAAAGAGTTTTTGATTAAAAAAGATACTTCGAACTCTGCGAACTCTGTGCCTCTGTGGTGAAGATGACTCAGTGGTTTGTTTGATAGAAATCGCCGTTTATACTCAACCATGCGCGAAGAACGCATTTCGTTTTCTAATTCACGCGGGGACGTTTTGAGCGGCGTGCTCCATCATCCTGAGGACAAGGGCCTTGGCGCCGTTATTCTTTGCCACGGAATGGAGTCCAACAAAGAGAGTGATAAGCTTGTTTCGTTGAGCCGGCAACTCGCCTCTAGGGACATCATGACCCTCAGGTTCGATTTCGCTTACGCCGGAGAATCGAGCGGCAAGTTCGAAGACATCACCTACAGCGGCGAAGTCGAAGATTTAGCGGCGGCTTATTCTCTCGTGCAAACGCGTCATTCGGGTAAAACCGCCATTCTCGGCTCCAGCATGGGCGGCACGGTGGCACTGCTTTTCGCGGCCCAAGAACCCGGCGTTGCCGGCCTCGTGACCGTGGCGGCCCCGATACACCCCGAAAATTTTCCGAAGCGGATCCTTACCCCGCCGCAGACTCAGCAATGGCGCGAGCGCGGATTTACCTTTTACAATGGACAACGGATTAACCTGTCGCTGTTGCGCGATTTGGAGAGAATCAACGTCCCCGAATCAGTGAAGAAGATCAGCTGTCCCGTCCTCATCCTTCATGGCGATGCGGATATGGTCGTGCCGGTTGAGGAAGCCTATGAGATCCATGCTTGCCTGACGAACTCCAAAAGAATCTCGATTCTAAGAGGCGCCGATCATCGCCTTTCGGACCCGGCAACCATGGAACGGGCCATGGCTGAGGCTGTGGATTGGCTTACTGAAAATATTGCTTAGCATGAGGGTGTTGGAGTAGATTTTTCACCACGAAGATCACGAAGGACCCAGCGCGGCTGAGCCGCAACCAAATAGGAACAGAAGCTTTCACCACGAAGGTCACGAAGAGCACGAAGTTGAAGAGTATAAACCGTCCGAACCCTTCGTGTCTTTCGTGGTGAGATTATATTGTCTTGTCAATTGGCCAATTTAAGATCGGTGACCGGAAAATTTGCGCGAGCGGCGAAAACTTTCAAGCATAGTAGTACGAAGGATTCGGAAATCGATTAAGGCCGTCTTGGAACACTACACTAGGTATTTCTATTTGGCTTTATGGATGCTCCTGATCAGCGCGTGCGGCCGGGACATGGGGACGGCTCAAGGCGTCGTCGAGGAGTTCGTCGATCAGCACTACGTGGAGTTCAACCTTCATAAGGCCAGGGAATATGTCGTGGGACTGGCGCTGCAAAAGATCAATGAGGAGATACGGCTTACAACCGGCCACAAAATTGACGCCTCGACCCAAAAACCCAGGATCAACTACCGGCTCTTGGAAAAAAGAGAGGGACAAAATCGGGCTTCGTACCTGTACGAAGGGACTATTAACTCGGATGACGGCCATTCGTTTACGCGCAAATGGCTGATCGCCGCCCGCAAGGAAGGAAATGTGTGGCGGGTTTCCAACTTCTCCGAGTCAGACTAGCAAGGGCCAGAGGTCGGAAGTCAGAGGTCAGAAGTCAGGACCCAAGACCCAAGAAGCCAGAGAGCAGGGAGCATGGAGCAAGGAGCCAGAAGTCAGAAGTCAGAGGTCGGAAGTCGGAGGTCAGCGGGAAAATTCGCAATTCGCAATCCGCAATTCGTTAAAAACTTTTTGCCACGAAGACACAAAGACACGAAGAAGAGTTTGTGCAGAAGAAAAGACTTTTTCACCACAGAGGCGCGGAGAGCACAGAGTGCAAGCAGGTTGAGGTTCAGGTTGAGCTCGATCTCAGCCTAAGCCTTAGCCTCAGCCTTCCGACTTCTGGCTCCTTGCTCCCTGCTCCCTGCTCTTTGCTCCCCACTCTTTCTGACCTCTGATCTCTGACCTCTGACCTCTTACGCTCCCGCCGGCTGAGGAGCCGCCGGCGCCGAAGTAGCCTGCGGTTCCTTTGGTTTTATCTGTAGCGCCAGGCCCGCCGCAATCATGGCGATAACTCCCCCGGAGAGAAAGGCAAATTGATAATCGCCCAGCCAGGTCCTGAGAGCGCCGGCGCTCGACGCCATGATCGCCGCGCCGATCTGATGCGACATGAAAATCCAACCGTAAACCTTGCCGACATTCTGCTTTCCGAAAGTATCGGCGGTGATCGCCATCGAAGGCGGAACCGTTGCAAACCAGTCCAGACCATAGATCACGGCAAAAACCACAAGCCCGCTAAAATCCTTGACGAACGGCAGGAGCAGGAGAGAGGCCCCACGCAGCGTGTAGACCAGCGCCAGCCATTTGTGCGGTTGAACCCGGTCGACCATCCAGCCGGAAAATATCGTGCCGACCATGTTCAGCCCGCCCATGACGCCGAGTATCGACGCCGCGGCGATTTGTGGGATGCCCATTTCGATTTCGTGCGGGATGAGATGAACACCGATCAGCCCATTGGCGGTTCCGCCGCAAATGAAAAAGCTGCCGGCAAGCAGCCAAAACGTCGGGTGACTCACCACCTCCCGTGCCGTAATCGAAGCATTCTTGGCCGGCATTCCGCGCAAAGAAGCCATGCTGCCTGACTTCGCGGCTTCCGGTTGCCCGGCGCCGTAAGGTTCTAAGCCGATGTCGGACGGATCATCGCGCATAAACAGGTAGATCAACGGCAGTAAAATGAGTGCCACGATGATCAATGCCATCGACCCCATGCGCCAACCCGCGTATGTAATCGCAGCCATAAACAGAGGCAGGAAGATGAGTTGACCCGTCGAGCTGGCGCTGCCGAGAATACCCAGCGCAAGCCCGCGCCTGGCGACGAACCAGCGGTTACCGACGGTGGCGCTCAAAACCGAACCGACTCCGCCGGCGGCAAGACCGACGACGATTCCCCAGACCAGAAAAAATTGCCAGAACTCACTCATTGCCATGGTGCCGCTGACACCGACTATCAGAAGGGCCAGGCTGCCGATCATGACCTTTCGGGGCCCATGGCGGTCGATGAGCCACCCGCTGAGCGGCGCTGCCACGCCAAAGAGCAACAAATTCATGCTGACGGCCGAGGCGATCAACGCGCGGCTCCAGCCGAATTCCGCTTCCAACGGATGGATCAGTACGGACGGCGAGGAACGCACTCCCGCGCTGGTTAAGGTCGTCAAAAAACAGATACTTAGGACCAGCCAGCCGTAATAAAAAGGCAACGAAATCGGCGGGCGTGCTGTCAGCGTCGCTGAGGTGTCTTTTTGCATAAACTTTATATAGACCGGTTTTGGCTCAAATCACAAACTC
>JBOHVS010000327.1:0-11604 GCA_050735975.1 Binatia bacterium
ATAATGATTGACACGAGCAGAACCGGAATGCGTTGTCGGGCCAAAAAAATAGTCCGTGGCCACAAAGCAAACATTGAACCTGACAACCAGGGGACCATTGTTTACGAAACAGAAAATCTGGGAAGACGACTGATTTTAGTGGATTGGGATAGCAATGCACCCTTGTATGTGTTTCCTGACGAGATCGAAATCACCGGTCAAGGCTGACCCGCCGCGCTTTTGTGAGAGGGAGCCATGCGTTTAATCAACGCGCTGCCGCAGACGGTGTTCACGACGAAGGTAGATGACTTGCTCAACTGGGGCCGCGCGTCGTCGAGCTAAGTTGCCCTAATGCGGCGTTCGCAAGCAAATTGTTCGCGATGACCTCGAAGCCGCCCTGGAACAATTCCGGGAAATCGCCGCTGACCTTGTGGAAAACGACTCGCCGCGATCCCAGAGGCAACAAGAATCTTCGGACCAAGCGAGGCGAACCGATTAGGGCTCGCCCGGTTGGATGCCCAGCACCTTAACGTTGAAATCCAAAGTTTTCCCCGCCAGAGGATGATTGAAATCCAGAATCACGGTTTCCGTTTTCACCTCACGGACACGGATGCTAAGATCCTCTCCTTTTGGGCCTCGGGCACTGAGCGTGGCCCCGGCCTTTAATCCTGCAGCAGGAACATCGGTCTTCGGTATTTCCTTGAAACCTTCGGGATCAACCGGCCCGTACGCTTCTTCTGGTTGGACTCGAATGCTTTTTTCCTCATTGATCTCCATTCCGGAAAGGCCTTTCTCCAGGCCCGGAATAATCTCACGCTGCCCGTGCGTATAAGTGATCGGACCCTTTCCCTTGTTGGATTCAATGACCTTTCCGTTATCGTCCGAAAGAGTGTATTCAAAACTCACGACAGATCCTTTGTTGATCATTTTTCCCTCCTTCTCGTTTTTGATTTGAGCGAAAGCTCCGGGTAGGAATGATGAACGACGGACTTGACTGACTCTTTTAGGCTATACCCTGAACAGAGTCGGTACAACCCCGGTGCAAAAAAATGATCTGACACGCTTGGGGGTCAGTCGAGAAAAGGAGTGAGGCTCATAGGGAATTACGGAGCGTTAGATTTGAACCGGTTCATCAGCTCTCGCGGGGCGGGCGTCGACAATCTTCAATTCGACGCTTGAGTTTCCGTTCCATTCGTTTTCAGTCAAGCGATAGACCAGGTCGACAGCCGCGCCTGAGCCGCCACAAAATTCCTCATTCACCCCGAAAGCTACTCCGCCGATAAAACGCCCACCCTGGCGCAGTCGAAAGCGCGCGCCGGCGGAGATAACTTTGCGCTCGCAGACCTCCACCCCTCGGCTCATAAACAGCGGCTCCGGATTGCCGACCCCGAAGGGTTTGAGCGAGTCGATCTCTCGCATCAGCGGCAAACCGATCTCTGAAAACCCCAATTCGGCGTCAACCTGAAGCAGCGGCACAAGGTCTTCGGAGGTCAGAAGCTCGCGCGCGACACGCTCGAACGATTCTATGAACGCGCCCAGGCGCTCTTCCTTGATGGTCAACCCGCCGGCGTACTCGTGGCCGCCGTATTTTTCCAAACACTCGCCGCAGCGACGGAATCCCTCTACCATATGAAACCCACGAATGCTCCTGGCCGATCCTTTGCCGTGGCCTCCGGTGAATCCGATGACCACAGTAGGGCGATAGAACCGCTCGACGATGCGGGACGCCACAATGCCCAAAACTCCGGGATGCCAGCGCTCGCCGCCCAATACCAGAGAATACCGGCCCACGCCGTCCATGCTCGCATCCGCCTGCAGAAACGCCTGTTCCAATACCTCCGCCTCAACGACCCGACGTTCCCGGTTGTGGGCATCGAGCTCTTGCGCGATGCGCAAAGCCGTTTCGCTGGAGGCCGTGGTGAGTAGTTCCACTACCTTGATGCCATAATCCACCCGGCCGGCGGCGTTGATCCGCGGACCCAGTTGAAAGCCCACCTGTCCGGCGCTGACTTCGCCGGGCGGGATGTTTGCGACCTGTTTGAGCGCGAGCACTCCCGGGCGCGTGGAGTTTCCGAGTTCTTGAAGGCCGCGCCGAAGAAGAGTGCGGTTCACGCCCTTGAGCGGGACCATATCAGCGATGGTGCCGAGGGTGACGATATCGAGGTAGCGCCGCAGATCGGGATCTCCTGAGTCCTTAAACCAGCCGAGGGCGCGCAGCTTTGCCCGCAGTCCGATGACGAGATAAAACGCCAGACCCGCGGCGCAGAGTCCCTTGTCCGGGAAGGCGCAATCGCGACGATGCGGATTGATAACGGCGATCGCATCGGGAAGCTTGTCCGGAGGCTGATGATGATCCACTACGACCATCTCGAGCCCCATTTCTTTGGCGGCATCGACCTCATGAGCATTCGAGATGCCGCAATCGACGGTCACAACGAGTCGAACCCCGCGGTCTCTCAGCCGCCGGAGACCTTCGACATTGAGGCCGTAACCCTCCTCGATTCGATGTGGAATGTGATAGATCGCCCCGGCGCCGATCTCTCTCAGAAACGAGACCAGCACGGAGGCCCCGGTGGTTCCATCGACGTCATAATCGCCCCAGATGCCGATGAGTTCCCTATCCTTAACGGCATGGACGATGCGATCGACAGCGGCCTCCATGTCCGCCATCAGGAAAGGCGAAGGAAGATCCGAACGGAGACTCGAGGAAAGATAAACCCTGGCCGCGGCCGCGTCGATAAGCCCGCGCAACGCCAGGATGCGCGCCAACAATGGCGAGATTTTTAAATCCCTAACATGACAGGCGGCGATTGCCAGGTCGGCTTCCTTGAGAACCCAACGCTTCCGGATGGCGCTTCCCATTTATCTGTGGTTGCGCTTGATCATTCGCGGTTGCATAGAAAGGGAGTCCCTGTCTCTATCTCTGTCTCTGTCTCATCGTGCAAGTTTATCTTCTCGTCCCCTTCTCCCACATGAGAATAACAGGGGATGCAATGAAGATAGTCGAATAGACGCCGGAAATGAAACCTACAATGAGCGAGAAGGCAAACGGCCTGATCACCGCGCCGCCCAGCGTGTAAAGAGCGGTAAGAACCAGCAGCGTGGTGGTCGTCGTCAAGATCGTGCGGCTCAAGGTCTCATTGATACTCGTGTTGATGATGCTTTCCAAGCTTTCCCGCTTGATCTTACGCATGTTTTCCCGGATGCGATCGCAAATGACGACGGTGTCATTGACTGAGAAGCCGACGATCGTAAGCAGCGCCGCTATGATCGTCAGGTCAAACTCGTAGTTCGCCAGGATCAGCGCCCCCACCGTTACCAGGACGTCATGAACCAGCGCAATCACGGCTCCGAGGCCGAACTGGAGTCCAAATCGAGAACCAAAGTTCCAGCCAAAGCGCGCCCAGATATAAACTCCCATCATGATCGTCGCCGCAATGACGGACAAAGTCCCTTTCCGCCGCAGGTCTTCACCGATCTTCGGTCCCACGAACTCAATCCTGCGCAGTTCAAATTTCTCGTCTCCGAACTGCGCCGATAGAGCCTTGTTGATTTGTTCTCCTAAGGTACCGCTGTCCACGGATGTTCGTTCGAAACGAACCAGATACTCGTTGGCTTCCGCCTCGCCGAAATCCTGAATAACGCCGCCACCCAGTTGAACCTTCTCCAAAGCCCGCCGGATTTCCGGAATCGAAACCCTTTGCTCGAACTTCAATTGCACCATGGTTCCGCCGGCGAAGTCGACCCCGAGATTGGGTCCTTTGGTAAACAGAAGAGCCAAAACCGCAAGATTGACGATCGTCGAGATGATAACCGCGATCCTACGGTAACGCGTAAACGGGATTTTTGTTCCCGGCTTGATGAGCTGCATAGTTTCCCCTAGACGCTGACCCGATCCAGCTTTCGCGCCGCCATCCGATAATCGTAGTAAACTCGCGTGAGATAGACGGATGTTATTACGGTAGTCAGAATACCCACGCAAAGCGTTACGGCAAAGCCTTTGATCGGACCGGTCCCGAACTGGAACAGGATCACGCCCGAGAGAAAAGTGGTGATATTTGAATCCAATATTGCGGGTAAGGCGTTTTGATAACCCGCTTCAACGGCCGATCGCGGCGCCCGTCCGGCTCGCAGCTCTTCTCGAATCCGCTCGTTGATCAAAACGTTGGCGTCCACGGCCATGCCCAGGGTAAGCACGATTCCGGCAATTCCCGGGAGCGTCAACACCGCCTGGAACCCCGCCAGAATCGCCAACAAGAAAACGACGTTAAAAATCAACGCGACCACGGCCACCACCCCAGCGCCCTTATAGTATGCGATTATGAAAACGATGATGAGCGCGCCGCCGACGATAAACGACGTAATACCCTGTCTAATGGAATCCCGCCCCAGAGACGGCCCGACGGTTCGCTCCTCGACGATTTCTACGGGCGCAGGGAGGGCGCCGGCGCGAAGAACGATCGCCAGATCGCGCGCTTCTTTGATGTCGAAGCTCCCGGTGATCGTCGCCCGGCCGCCGCCGATACGGTCCTGGATCACCGGAGCCGAATACACCCGGTTATCGAGGACGATCGCCAGGCGCCGCTTCACGTTTGCGCCCGTGATCTGTTCGAACAGCCGCGCGCCGCTCGAGTTCAAGATCAATTCCACGTGCGGCCCCTCCAACTGCGTCGGCGGCCGGACACGGGCATCGACGATGTACTCGCCCGTCATCAAGGTGCGCGCTTCAAGCAGATACGGGATCTTGTCGCCGCCGAGTCTTCCATCTTCTCTGGACCCATAGCCATAAAGGATTTCACGGCCCGGCGGTGGGCCGCTGCGCAGCGCCTCCTCGATGTTTCCAGTATCGTCGACAAGCTTGAATTCCAGCAGCGCCGTTTTTCCGATGATCTCCTTTGCTCTCTCGGAGTCCTGGATGCCGGGCAGTTGAACCAGTATGTCCTGCTGCCCCTGCCTTTGGATGGTCGGTTCGCTCACCCCGAATTGGTCGATGCGGTTGCGGATCGTTTCCAGCGATTGATCGACCGCATAATCGCGGATCGAGCGCATTTCTTCCTTGCTCAGGGCCAGAGTGAAATCCGTAACGCCGCCGGCGGTCTGAGTGTTGACGACCGCAAGGTTGGGAAAATCTCCTTTCAAAACGCTTCTAACCCGCTCGGCGTTCGCCGCCGGAACTTTTACTTGCAGCTGCGCGCCTTGAATCCTTTCCACCGTCGCGTCCGATATTCCTCGGTCGCGGAAGATATTGGTGAGATCGCCCTTGATCCGATCGACGCCGTTCTCGACGGCCTTGTCAACTTTTACCTCCAGCACCAGATGGGTTCCGCCTTGCAAATCCAAACCTCGATGGAGCTTGTCGGTCGGCAAGATGCCGCTCCACCAAGAAGGCAGGGGGTCAACAAATGTGGGGGTGAGATAGAGGACCGCGGTCAATGTCGCGATCAGGAAAAATGTGAATCGAGCCGTAAGACCCCGTCGCATTCTCTACTCCTTTGCTTCTTTCGCGGACGCTTTCTCACCGGTCACAACAGCGGAGATTTGCGGCCGGTGAACGCGGACCCTCACGTTGGGAGCCACCTCCAGAGTCACCACGTTATCCGTCAGGTTGATTACCTTACCGTAAATTCCCCCGGCCGTCATCACCTCGTCATTTTTCTTGATCTTGCTTAGCATCTCCCGATGCTCTTTTGCTTTCTTTTGCTGTGGTCGAATCAGCAGAAAATAAAAAATTATAAAGACCAACACCAGAGGCAAAAAGCTGATGAGCTGGCTCGGACCTCCGCCTCCCGGGGCGGTCTGCGCATAGGCGATATCCCACATGGTTCCTCCTAGGACATGATCTCATTAAGAATGCCGGCGCCGGCTTCTTGACTCCAAAAATCGCTCCGTTCTCCGCGAACGGCTTCACGACAGCCTTCCATAAGCCGATGATAGAAGTAAAGGTTATGCAGACTATTCAATTGCGATGCAAGGATTTCACCCGCGACGTACAAATGGCGCAGATAAGCACGAGAGAAATTCCGGCAACAATAGCAGTCGCAACCTTCATCCGCCGGACGCGAGTCGTTGGCAAATTCCGCGCGTTTGATGCTGAGCTTCCCGCGGGAAGTGAACAGCGTGCCGTTCCGCGCGTTGCGGGTCGGAATGACGCAGTCGAACATGTCGAAGCCCGCGCGGACAGCGTTGATGATATCTTCGGGCCGCCCGACCCCCATCAAATACCGGGGTCGATCTTCGGGCAACAATCCGGCCGTGAACGCGCCAATGGCCTGAAATAGCTTCTCCCCCTCGCCAACGCCGAGCCCGCCGACAGCAAACCCCTCAAACGGCATCGGCGCCATCTCATTCACGCAAAACTGACGCAGATCTTCGTGCATGCCGCCTTGCACGATCCCGAACATCAATTGGTCGTCTTTCTGCCGTGCGCTCAAGCACCGCTCCGCCCATCGGATCGTCCGTTCGGTCGAGGTTCGGACATAGTCGCGCGCGGCATCGTGGGGAATACATTCATCCAACGCCATAGCTATGTCGCTTCCCAAGGATTCTTGAATTTCCACCGCCTTCTCCGGCGTGAGCAGATGGTACGAGCCATCGATGTGCGACTGAAAACGAGCACCTTCTTCCGTGATCTTGCGCATGGCCGCGAGACTAAAAACCTGGTACCCGCCGCTGTCGGTCAGAATCGGTCCGTCCCAACCCATAAATCGGTGCAGTCCCCCGACGCCCCGAATGAGTTCGGCCCCCGGACGGAGGTAGAGATGGTAGGTGTTGCCGAGAAGGATCTGACAACCCATTTCCTTCAGGTCCCTGGGCAACAGCGCTTTCACCGTACCCTGCGTCCCTACGGGCATAAAGGCCGGAGTTTCGATGATGCCGTGCGCGGTGACCAGACGACCAAGGCGCGCTCGGGTCAGCGGATCTTTCTTGATCACTTCGAAATGAGACGCCATCTCACAATTTTCGATTTTAGATTGGATTTATTAAGGGGTTCATAAGTAAGTTGTCGGCGACCGAGGGGCGAGACCTGCAGAGCAGCGGGCACGAATCAGGTTCAGGTTTAGGTTAAGATTTAGTTTGGATCCTCGAACTTCGAACATCGAACTTTCTTCTCACCTGAACCTTAGCCTCAACCTCAACCTTCTTCGAATATGCGGCGGCCTACAAGCCACAAACCTATTGACCGCGCTCGGAAGGGCTCGGCCCGAAGGAGCCGACCTTGGAAGAACGTCAAGATTCTAATGAACTCCTTAGTAAATCAAAAATCGGCTCAGCCTGAGGCTGATCCGCCTCTGGCGGAAATCCTAAAATCCAAGATGTCCATCTAAAATGCTTATTTACAGGATCAACATCGCATCCCCGTAGCTGTAAAACCGATATTGAAGCCGAACTGCTTCCCGGTATGCTCTGCGCACGAGATCGAGACCGGCAAACGCGGCTACCAACATCAACGGCGTTGAGCACGGCAAATGAAAATTCGTAATCAAAGCGTCAACGACGCGGAACGGATCTCCAGGTCGTATAAAAAGCCGTGCAATGCCCTCGTCCGCCTGCAAACTCCCCTTTCGCAGCGCGATCCATTCGAGAGCCCGCGTAGTCGTTGAGCCGACTGCGATGACGCGACGGCCATTTGACTTGGCGCGCTTGATTTTTTCCGCCGCTTCAGCAGGCAGGTTGTAGCGCTCCCCTTCCATTCGGTGGTTTTCCACCTGCTCAGAGCGTACCGGTTGAAAAGTACCTGGCCCCACATGCAGGGTCAATAGAGCCCGCTCGATACCCCTGGCGGCTAACTTTTCGAGCAACTCCGCAGTGAAGTGAAACCCTGCTGTCGGCGCGGCGATGGCGCCGGGATTGGCGGCATAAATCGTTTGATAGCGCTCCCGGTCCAGCGATGCCGTCTCCCGATTGCGGCGAATGTATCGCGGCAAGGGCGGTTCCCCGACGGCTTCGAGATGATCGGTAAACTCCCCGCCCGGATGAAATTCCAGACCGAAACGCCCCCGCCCCAGGTCACCGATAACATCGGCTACCAAGTTGTCAGAGAACTTGATCCGGCTCCCAACCGAAGGCTTTTTGGCCGCCTCGATTAGCGCAATCCACAGACTTCGCTTCTCTGGAAACCGCTCCAGCAGCAACACTTCGGCTTTGCCACCGCTCTCCTTGACGCCACGCAACCGGGCCGGGAATACCTTGGTATCGTTCAGCACCAACAAATCACCAGGAGCGAGAAAATTCTCAAGCTCGGAAAATCCCCCGTGTAGGATCTGACCGGACTCGCGCCGAACCACTAACAATCTCGACGCCTCCCGATCTCTCGCCGGGTACGCCGCGATCAAAGACTCGGGAAGTTCGTACATGAACTCTTTAAGTTCCATTCGAAGGCGGATTGGGCGCGGCACATGCAACGGCGCGGCCCGACGGCGTGTCAAAGCGCGGATCGTGCGAAGCTCAATAGCGAAGTTTGAAAGAAAAATCCCTTCTACAGACTATTGGCGATTCTCGTTGCGGGCCGGCCAAGGTTGCGGATGCAGGCGCGCGCTTTCATTTGCGCCCATGACTGGTAGCTATACAAACGCGATCAGCACCATCATCGAGATCACGCTTGCATGGTTACATCTGATCGTTTCTTTTCAAGAACGGCGTCAGCAAGTCAATGGGCACGGGAAAGATAGTCGTGGAATTCTTCTCCGAGGCCACCTCGACAAGACTCTGGAGAAAACGGAGCTGCAAGGCGATGGGCTGCTTACCGATGACCTCCGCGGCGTCCGCCAATTTCTGCGAGGCCTGGAACTCGCCGTCGGCATGAATGACTTTGGCGCGTCTTTCTCTTTCCGCCTCCGCTTGCTTGGCCATGGCCCGCTGCATCTCTTGCGGCAGATCGATATGCTTCAGCTCGACAAGCACGACTTTGATGCCCCAGGGGTCGGTCTGAGAGTCGAGAATCTCTTGAATGCGGGTGTTGATTCTTTCCCGCTCGGCCAGGAGTTCATCCAGCTCTGCTTGGCCGCAGACGCTGCGCATGGTGACCTGCGCGAGTTGCGAGGTCGCAAAGAGATAGTTCTCGACTTCGCGAACGGCTAGATTCGGTTCAAGGACTCTGAAATAGAGCACCGCGTTTACTTTCACCGACACATTGTCGCGGGTGATGACATCCTGCGACGGGATATCCATCGTGACCGTGCGAAGATCCATGCGAACCATCTTCTCTATGCCAGGGATGATATACGTCAGCCCCGGCCCGCGGGAACCGACCATCCGGCCGAGTCGGAAGACGACGGCCCTTTCGTACTCTTTGAGGATTTTAATCCCGCTTATGATTAACGCTAGAGCTATGATGACAAACGTCACTAACGGTCCCAAACCAAACATGCCTGCCTCCTCTTCTAGCCCACAGACCTACTCTGGCCGGGGCGTCTCACCTTCAGCACCATTCCTCGGCTACCTACCACTTCAACCTTCTCGCCGACGTCAATTTCAGCGTCTCCCTCCGCGTTCCAGTACTCCCCGTGAACGAATATCTTGCCTGCCGGACTGAGCCTGGCCCTTACTTCACCGACCTGCCCCACGAGTCCCTCGAATCCCAACGCAGGTCTGGATTTCTGCGCGCGAACGACCAGATAGCTTATCGCGAGGACGAACGCGCCAAGTGTAGCCACTGTCGTGAAGATGATGGACCGATCTACGGCGAGATCGGAACCTTCAGCGTCAAACAGGAAAAACGAACCCAACGCCAACGAGATCATGCCGCCGATCCCGAGCACTCCGAAACTGGGCGCAAAGGCTTCGCCGATGAGCAGGGCGATCCCGAGTAGAATCAACGCCAATCCCGCGTAATTGATCGGCAATAGTTGAAACGCAGTTAATGCCAGGAGTAAACAGATAGCGCCGGCTACCCCTGGAAATATCACACCGGGATGAGAAAACTCCATGTATAATCCGAGAACGCCCGCCATCATGAGCAGATACGCAATATTGGGATCGGCGAGCGCGTTCAGGATCTTTTGCTTCAAGCTCATATCGTAACGGACGATTTGAACGTCTTTGAGCATGAGCGCGTCGGATCGCCCATCGATATCCACCTTGCGGCCGTGGGCTTGTTTGAGTAGATCGTCGATGTCCTTGGCCACGATATCGATGACGTTCTTCTTGAGGGCGTCAGTCTCGGTAATCGAGACGCTCTTGCGCACTGCTTGAATCGCCCACTCGGTGTTGCGGCCTCGTCTTTGGGCTATGGTTTCGCTGAAAGAGGCCGTGAAGTTTTCGATCTTCTCGCCCATCACCCCTTTTACTTCCTGACCTCCGCCCGCCACCGGATGGGCCGCGCCAATGTTAGTTCCCGGCGCCATCGCCGCGATATGGGCGGCCATCGTGATAAACACTCCCGCAGATCCGGCGCCAGCGCCGCTCGGCGCGACGTACACCATCACCGGCACCTCTGTTCCGAGCAAATCCTTCACGATCGTGCGCGTGGAGCTAAGGAGTCCCCCGGGAGTATCGAGCTGAATGATTAACGCGCGCGCGCCGTTTGCTTTGGCCCTGCCGATGCTCTCCCGGATGAAATCATCGACCGCCGGATTGATGCTTCCATCGATGACGATTAGATCGACGTGCGGCGAAGCCGCGTCTTTGGTTTGCGCCAGGACCGAGAACCCGGCGACGAGCAGGGCTAGAAAGAAGGCGGCCCTAAAGGTCCGCGCCGCCCATTTCTGTGATGACTTTCTTAATGTCTTCCCAAACAAGTTTCTTATCCCCCGGGTTACGTAACAAGTAGGCCGGATGAAACGTCGGCATCAATTTGATCCCATGGTAAGTATGCCAATTCCCTCTCAGTCGCGTGATTGGAACTTTGCTCTGCAACAGCGTTTGCACGGCAAACTTGCCCAACGCCACGATGATCTCCGGTCGCACTAAATCTATTTGTTTTTTGAGAAAGGGCTCGCACGAGGCGACCTCGTCAGGCTCGGGATTGCGATTGTCCGGCGGACGGCACTTGACGACATTGGCGATATAGACGTCTTCACGCCGAAGTCCCATTCCCTTCGTAATGATGTCGGTCAAAAGCTGCCCTGCTCGCCCGACAAACGGCTCTCCCTGGAGATCTTCGTCCCGACCCGGCCCCTCACCGACGAACATCAACTTTGCATTGGGATTTCCTACGCCGAAAACCAGATGCGTACGCCCCGGCCAGAGTTTGCAACGCCGGCAATCGCCGATGGCGGTTCTAAGTTCCGCGAGGCTCTGCGCCTCAAAGATGTGGGAATTTTCCGCAAACAAATCCCCCTCCGCGCCGCTAAGTCTTT
This sequence comes from Binatia bacterium, assembly GCA_050735975.1. Taxonomy (GTDB): domain Bacteria; phylum Desulfobacterota; class Binatia; order UBA9968; family UBA9968; genus DATMBL01. Next base: position 11,277 of record JBOHVS010000327.1, read on the forward strand.
GACTTGTAATGGCCATTGAGGAAATCTCCGGAATGCGGGCGGTCGGAACGAAGCGAATTCCAACCCGCTGTCGCCGCTGCAAATGGCGCTGTAACGAGATTGCCAAACTGGCCAGTTCTTCCCGATCACCGGGTTGGGTCGTCACCGCAAGTTCCTACCGGATACGGATCTTAGCACTTGAGATTACCGCTGAGCAACTACGCGCTATGCCCTTAGCCCTTGGCGACCGATTCGCGGTCGGACCTGAGTTTGTTCAGATAGAAACGACGAACAGAGCCAAGAAACGACAGCGTCTGAGGCCAGAGAAAATCCGGATAGGTATAACGAC
>JBOHVS010000328.1:0-4621 GCA_050735975.1 Binatia bacterium
ATAATGATTGACACGAGCAGAACCGGAATGCGTTGTCGGGCCAAAAAAATAGTCCGTGGCCACAAAGCAAACATTGAACCTGACAACCAGGGGACCATTGTTTACGAAACAGAAAATCTGGGAAGACAACTGATTTTAGTGGATTGCAAACTGGCTCACTCCCAGCTTCAAGCTGGGAGGTTCGCCCCGGTCGGCTAAAAGCCGACGATAACCTACCACCCTCCCCCCACGATCAGTGAGTCACCCTGATAGAAGATTTCTCGGCTTCGCCTCGAAATCACACCGTGCTTCGCCTCAAGGCGAGGGGTTTTCACCATCCCCGATGGAGACACTAACGGGGCGGTAGTGGCTCTGCACCGGCGAGCTCCTTATACAGCCGGATCAGCTCGGGGTCTCGTGGAAGCTCCTTGACCACTTTCATGACCTCTTCTGGCATGAGGGGGGAGGGGTCATCTCCGAGGAGCTTCTTGTACTGTCGGTGAAACTCAGGATCCTTATAAGCTCGGCGGAATGCCTCCTGTAAAATCACCACTCGATCTTCGGGAACACCTGGAGGCGCAACGGTAGGCTGGCCGAAAACCTCGAAAGACCGAAGTATTGCCAATAACCTGCGCTCTCTCTCCGTTCTGGCAAAGCCGCCTACTTCCGGAAGATGCGCAAAATCGGGGTGCTTGGAGCCATCCGGAACTTCCATAATGACATGAAGGTCCACCAGCTTTTTTTTGATCCACTCAGGCTTTTCCACCAGAAGAGAGCCTGCAGAGTGCTGTCTTGCGTCTATTTCCCCTTGGATCAGAGCTAGATCCATCTCTGGACTAGAATAACCGGTGACGAACTTCGGCTCCCTGAGACCCAGTAGCCATGCAAAAAAACGCGACCTGATATAGCTGGGGAATCCCACAGACTGTTCCCCGATCCTGACCCCTGTGGTGGCCCGGAGCTTCTCCAAGGTATCCAGACCCGCTGCTTTCCCGGTAATGAATACGGTATGCCGAACGCTGTAGAAGGTGCCCAAATGTACCAGCTTGTCGATATCGTACTCGACACCAACTTCTCCGAGTACCGCCAGCGGGATCGTGCTGGCACTCAGGTTCGCAATGGTTAGGCCGTCCGGCCGCACGATCTTATAAAGATGGTTTGCCGCTTTTCGACCTCCGAAGCCTGGCATGAATTGCATCACAATTGTGGGATTTCCGGGGATATGTTTTGCAAGAACAGGAAGGATGGCCCGGACCCTCAAATCACCTGAGCCGCCCGGCGTGCGCGCTTGAATGAATGTGATCGTCTTTCCCGTATAGAAAGACGTTTGGGGCGAAACCCATGCGCGGCAAGAGAAATAATGACATGGCCCAGACTGCTGACTTCGCGGCAAGTCTCCAATTCCTCTTCCCTACTTCCATGCCAAACCTCGATTTCTCTCTTCCCTAGGAAAAATTGTACCCAGGCCGGATTTCCGTCAGCGACCCACGGATGTCATTTTGATCCGTGATTCCTCCTGTGAGAGATGAATATCTTCCAACCGAACCACGTTAATATTGAAATTGTAAGCGTGTGAGCGAAATTGGGCCAAGGCAAAGGCCTGGCCCTCGGCGTGAGCTGCATGGATGCAATCCTCCGGGACGATGGTGAAATAATCCCTGATATGAAACCCAACAACGGCGTGATACACACAGTTGTTCGACCCAATTCCCGTGACCACGATCGTGTCCCGACAAGGACGAAGATCGAATCGCTCCAGGACAGACTCCATGGAAGTCTTATAGAAGCAATCGTGAGATGTCTTCTGAACTATAGCCTCCCTCGGTAGGGGCTTCAGGGCATCGACAAATTCCACTCCCGCGCTTCCTTCCAGCAAGCCGTACTTCCGCCTGAATACCGTAAACTCGGGATGACTCTTGGAGCGAATGGATTGCACGTGGATGATTTTTCCATTCACCTCCCGGTAGCGATCAAGCAAGGAGCGGATCTTGAAGATCACCGGTTGTACCCCGGCACCATGCCGCTCGCAGCCTTCGACCTGCATATCGACGATCACCAGACCCGTGGATCCAGAAGACAGTTCCATGCTGTTTTCGTTATTCATCAGAGGCCTCCTTTGTTTACTTAATTGAAACGGCGGTCAGCATTTCACAGCCACTTCGTATCCTCAAGCTTCCGTCATATAGACGCCCGCAAGGGCGGAGCGATTTATTTCGCCTCACTCAGACTGAGTCCTATAACCTGTCGCTGACGTCGATCAATACGCCGTCAGGGTCGGACATGTGGAATTGGCCGAGCGGGCATTTGGAAAAGAGATTGAGTCTCGCCTCCCCCTCGGGACCTGCGTCCGCACCAATAGGATTGGGCGCAAGAGCAGCCCTTTCCCTTTTCACTTTTTCGAGTTCGCCTTTTAATGCGTCCACGCTTTCCACCTTAAAGCCGATATGATCCAAGGCGGGTCTTTCGATTCCAGTCCCGGCAAAATCTGTTATGTCCCACGGCATGATAACAAACACTACCGTTCCATCAGACAGGTAAAAATTGCGATCGTCGGCGGGTTTTTCCATTTCCGTTAGTTCAAATACGTCTCTGTAGAACATGGCCAGCCCCCCAGGTTCAACAGCCCTCAACGCGATATGCTTAACATGCCGCTTTTGCTGCCGATCTGCTTCCACGTAGGCATCCGTCCTGTTTTCCATGTCCTTTTGGGAAAGGTCAAAGACGTTGCCGGCCGGGTCATGCGTGCTGATGCCGGCGAACGGTCTGGTGCTTGGTCGTTTCAGTACCTTGATAGAGGGATAGTCCTTCTTCAGTCGATCATAGACAATGTTCACGTCTTCGACTTCGAATCCGAAATGATCGAGACCCGCTTGACGGCCCGCCTTGCCTTTTCTGGGGTTGATATTCAAACCGACGTAACCATCCCTCACCACCACGGCTCCGAAGGGTCTGGCATTTTGAGATGGTTTCATGCCAAACATGCCCTCATAGAATCTTCCCAGAAGAGTGTACTGGTCACTGACAATTGCCACGTGTTTTAGTTTTGCGAACATGTTTGCTTTCCCTCCTTTAACTTTGACAAAGTTCAACGTGTTTTAAAAATTGCCTCAAAGAGCTTTACATTTTCCGAGAAATCTTTGTAATCACCCGGGCGCTCTACAATACGCTGATAGCCTCTGAAGAGCCTTGCCGGTTTAGGTTGTACATCGCGCCGAACGGGGATCCGCTGGAGCCGAACGAGCATTTCTTGTCCTTCCTTGGACAGAAGGAAATTGAGAAACAGCCTCGCTGCGTGCGGATGGGGAGCTTTGGCGCCGATCATCAGGGGATCGATTTCTACCACGGCGGGTTCTAGGGCGACCCAATCAATAGAGGCTCCCTTCGATACCATTCTCTGAATAGAATGGGCATAGGTAATGACCAATGGATACTCGCCTGCCGCCGCCATGGTGATTCTTTCAGTTGTTCCTCGCATCATGACGGGTTCTTGAGCAGCCAGCTGCTTCATAAAATTTAGAGCTTTTTCTTTGCCCCAAGCAGAGATAAGGCCTTGAAGAAGCAGATACGCTTCGGTATCCATCGAGATTTTTTTCCCCTTCCACTTGGGTTCCAGCAGATCGGTATAACTCTTGGGGATTTCCTCTCGCTTGGTCAGATTGGTGTTATATCCTAGAACCACCGGAACAACGTAGTAGGTGTACCAATAGCCTTGCTTGTCGAAGAGATCGGAATCTATCATTTGAGCTTCTGGAGATGCATAAGAAGCAAGGAGATTCCGCTCTTTGAACGCCAGAATCATCTCTCCTCTACCGCCAACGACGTCCCAATCGTACTTGCCTGCACGGGCCTCGGTAAGAACTCGATTGAGCAGCGCTCCGCCCCCGGCTCGATACAAAACCGTTTCTATAAATGGATATCTCTTGTGGAACGCATCCATGACCGGCTTGCTTTGACTTACATTCATCGTGGTATACCACACCACCTGCCCTTCCTTTTTTGCACCTTCGATGAGACTAGAATCAGAGCCTTCCTGAGCTCGTAGAACGGAAGGAGTATAGACGAACAAGGCTACCAACATCAGGAGAGTAATGAATCGGCCGATCATGGCTTCCTCCCTTAGACCTCGGTTCAGGTGGATCGTATGAAAGTCGCTGGATTAAACGCTCCAGCGTCAATGGATGAGATACGAATTCTTTTAGTTCAGACGCAGCATTACTGTCAATAGAACGGGACGAGAAAGCGAGACGAAAGGCAGCGGGCTTGGGTCGTTACTTTTGCCGTTGGCAGGGAAATCAGGGGTCAACCATTTTAGAAGGCAGATCAAGAGGCAACGATACTCTGTAAGGAATAAATTTCTTTATGTTTTCTCTTTCGACTCGATCGGTCGATGTGGGACCATTCATTAGGCTTTCTAATCTTGCTCTTGACAATTTGTGATCTTGATTCCCGCCTGACCCCTCAGACGCTCAGCCTGGTCATAGGTAACACCATTGTCGTGCGTCATTTTCCTGTGCCACAATTTTCTCAAAAACCACCGGGGTTGACCTCCAGATCCTCGGTATTACAATTCTATTGATGACGATAGTTATGATTCAATCCGGAAGGTCTTATCTGCGTTCGGAGTCAGCTTCGCAGAACTGAG
>JBOHVS010000329.1:0-6730 GCA_050735975.1 Binatia bacterium
TCGCGCGTTCGTTCTTCAACCTTGTGCTCCAAATTGGCGTACGATTCCTGGAGCTGCGTAGTCATCTTGTTGAATTCTTCCGCCAGTACCTCGATCTCGTCACCGGTTTTAAGTTCCAGGCGATAGCCCAGGTCTCCGCCGCCGATCCGCTCCACTCCTTCGCGTAAAATACGGACGGGACGCACGACTCTGCGCGCCACAAAAATACTGGCCAGTACGGCCATGCCGAGCCCGACCAGAAGCAGAGCCGAAGTTCTCATCATTGACGCGTAGAGCGGCTCGTATGCCTCCTCGACAGGGCGTTCCAGAATGACTGCCCAGTCGAGACTGGGAATGAGCGCCGAGGAGCTGAGAACTTTCTTCCCCTGCAGATTGCTTGCCACGACTGCCGTTGGCTTGGGCGCAACGGGGCTACCGGGTTGGAAAGCCACCTTAACTTGATCAAGTTGAGCCACGTTGCGCCGCTGTAACACCAGACTAATATCGGGATGTGCGATAAGCTCGCCGGCTCGGCTAACGGCGTAGGCATAGCCGGCCTTCCCCACTGTTATTGCGGAGACCACATCGCCGATGTATTTAAGATTGACTTCGGCTTGAAGCACGCCGATGACGTCGCCGGCGAATCGCTCAATCGGCACGGCAATGGTCATGTAGGGCTCCGAGCCGCGCACGAAGTGGACCGATCCGAAATAGGATTTGCCTTGCTTGGCCTGTCGGAAAGAGGGCGCGGCAGAAAGATCGCGTTTCGAGTCGGGAAGCACCGTTCGCAAGCGTGAGGCCTGCACCCGTATCGCGCCGTTTTCATCCAGTGCTAGCGCTTCGGTCACCGCGGGGGCAATTAACAGCAGCTTCTCTAGTTCGAAACGAAACTCAGGGGTAAGACCTTTCGGCGCGATCTCGCGGCTTCTTGTAGCGCCCTTCAACGTGTTGTGGATCTCCTGAATGAAGCGTTCGATCTTGAAGGCTGCCCCTGCGGCGACTTCTTGTTGCAACAGAGCCAGTTGTTCTCGACTTTCCTGATAACGAAAATAAATTTCCACAAGGCCGCTTGTGATCAAGCCGCCACCGATCAACAGCACCGAGATAAAGAAATAATCGCGCACCAACCGGCCGCGCTCGCGCCCGCCGAACAGCCAAAGCAACGGCAGCGACCTGCGATTCTGGCTCTTGGATTTTAGGTCTTGAATCATTCCATTCCGGATTTACCGTTCTATTGCTTCAAGGATTGATCTAGTTGAAATACCGCCGCCATCCGGATCGAAGTTTCCTTTGCGTTGAAGCTTTTACTCATCGCTGTTCACTGTCGATATCTCCGTCTGTGCTTGTTTGCCCTCAATTCAAAATCCTTTTATTCTCATCGCTGAACTTCTGACCGCTGACCAGCTGTCACTTGATCACCTTGTCCGCCCGTGCCAGAACGTTCGGCGGAATCGTGAGCCCGATCTGCTTGGCTGCTTTCAGGTTAATCACCAGTTCGAATCTTGTCGGCTGCTCGACCGGCAAGTCAGCGGGCTTTGCTCCTTTCAGGATCTTATCAACGTAAATCGCTGCGCGCCTGTCCAAGTCGATTAAGCTCACGCCATAGCTCATGAGGCCGCCGACTTCGACAAATTCTCGCCTGTCGTATATTGCGGGGAGGCGGCTCTTCATCGCCAGATCCACAATCCGCTTTCGCTGGGTGAGGACGGGGCTCGACAGCACGAGAACCCCCTCAGCCCGTTCTTTGCGTGCGGCCTGGAATGCGGTCTCAACGTCCTTTGGACCTCGCACCTCAAAGTATTGAAGCTGCACGCCGAGCACTCCGGCGGCGAGCTCGGTCTCTTTTAGCATTTGCGCATTGCCCGGTTCGTTCGCGGTTCCGAGGACGGCCACGCGCGAAAGTCTAGGAATGATCTCCTTTAAAAGCTCCAGTCGTTTTCCGCTTAGCTCCGGGGTAAGAATGGATAGCCCGGTAATATTCCCGCCCGGCCGCGCCAGGCTGGCGACAAACCCGTTGCCAACAGGATCGCTATCGAATGCCATGACGATAGGAATCGTGCTGGTCGCTTCCTTGGCGGCTCTCGTATCGGTCGGGCCGGCCGTGACAATGACGTCCACTTTGAGACGAACCACTTCGGCTGCATTGTGTGGGACCTGATCGAGCTTTCCCGCTGCATTCCGATATTCAATGATGATGTCTTTCCCTTCTATGTAACCAAGCGCACGAAGGCCCTGGCGGAATGCCCCGATACGGGCCGGCGCGACCGCAGCGGATCCGGCAGCGAGGTATCCTATCCGCGCAACTTTCACCGGCTGCTGCGCGTCGGCGGACGAGCAAAGTACAAAGAGCAAAGCACCCACGCGAATTGCGGATTTCGCATTTCGGATTGCGAATTTCAGAGTCACCGAGCAAAACTCCAACGTGAAGAGAAACAAAACCCCCTTTTTTTGGTTCATCGGTTCTTCTCTGCCACTATCTTTGTCTCTCTTTATCTTCCCTCAATTCGCAATTCGCATTCCGCAATTCGAAATCATTTGATCACTCTGTCCGCCCGCGCGAGAACATTCGGTGGAATCGTGAGGCCGATCTGCTTGGCGGTTTTCAGATTAATGAAAAATTCGAACTTCGTCGGTTGCTCCACGGGAAGATCCGCAGGTTTGGCGCCTTTTAAAATCTTATCGACATAAATTGCGGCGCGACGCGACAAGTCGGTCAAGCTTGGCGCGTAACTGAGAAGACCGCCATCCTCGACAAAATCCGATCGGTAATAGATCGCGGGTAGGCGGCTCTTGACTGCGGAGGCCGCAAGCCGTTTCCGCTGAGAAACGAAAACAGGCCCCGTGAGCACGAACACGGCTTCAACCCCTCCCTTGCTCGCCGCTTGGAATGCCGCCTCGATCTCCTTACCACCCGGTATGTCCAGATATTGGATCTGCACATTGAATGCGCGTGCGGCAAGTTCCGTTTCCTTCAACGCTTGTGCGTTGCCGGGTTCGGTTGAAGTGCCGAACACAGCCACACGGGAGAGCTTGGGAACGATCTCTCTCAAGAGCTCCAGCCGCTTTCCGGCCAGGTCCGGTGTTAGAGTGGCGAGCCCAGTGATATTTCCACCGGGGCGGGCGAGGCTTTCAACAAACCCGTTACCCACCGGATCGCTGTCGTTAGACATGACAATTGGAATCGTCTCCGTCGCTTCCTTGACCCGACGGGTTACCGAAGAGCCTCCCGTAACGATGACATCGACCTTTAAGGCAACAAACTCGGCTGCGAGGGCAGACAGGCGATCGAATTTCCCTTCCGCATACCGGTATTCAATTGTAATATTTTGCCCTTCGATGTAACCGGCGTCGCGCAGTCCTTGGCGAAACGCCTCGGCGCGAGCCAAATTTGCGGAAGAAGAAACAGCTCCTAGAAATCCTATCCGCGGTATTTTGTTTGGCTGTTGCGCTTCGGCGGATGAGGCAGTTGACAGAAGCACAGTTGACAGTAACCAGATAAAAATGCTCCCGATCATTTTCCGCTCCTGACCTTGGACGGAACCGCCTTTAGACTTTTGCATTTTTAATCCTTCGACAAAGTTTATCCTGAGCGAAGCCGAACGGCTCGGGACAGGTTTGAGATTGCGGATCATCGGATAACTCGATCAGCTCTGGCTAGAGTATTAGGAGGAATCGTTACTCCGATCTGTTTCGCGGTCTTGAGATTAATCACCAGCTCGAACTTGGCGGGCCGTTCGACTGGGAGATCCACCGGTTTCGCGCCTTTTAAGATTTTGTCCACGAACAACGCAGATCGTTGGCATACATCAAACACGCTCGCTCCATAGGAGATCAGACTACCCGCTTCGGCGAAATGTGATCCTCCCGCGGCCGTAGGAAGTCGCTTGCTTATTGCAATCTTGAATATGCGATGTCGATTTTGGGAAAGCATCGCGCTTTCCGGGAGGATCAGGGCGTCAGTCTGATCGTGCACCATGGCGGCGAACGCCTCGCCGAAAGCTTCTGGACCGCTCGCCTCAACGCGCTGCATCTGAACCCGAAGCGCATGAGCCTCCTGCTGTATGTGCTTTGGAATATTCGCGTGGCCAGCATCATGAGGATCCACCAAAACGGCCACACGGGAAGTCTTCGGCAGAGCTTCTTTCAGTAACTCCAGCCTTTTCCCTATTATTTCACTGTCGCGCAAGTCCATGCCGGTGATATTGCCGCCGGGGCGTGCGAGACTGGCAACGATTCCCAGTTCTACCAAGTTGCGTGAAACGCCGAGAATGATGGGAATCGTCGCGGTAGCCCGTTTGAGCGCACGAACGGAGGTCGGCCCATGAGTCCAGATAGCGTCAGGCTTAAGTTGAACCAGCTCGGTAGCAAAATGCTGCAGTCGGTCCGGCTTCCACTCGCCATAGCGGGTTTCTATAACCAGATTTCGGCTTTCTACGTAGCCGAGCGCGCGCAGCCCCTGTCGAAGGCCGTCATTGCAGACATTCGTGGCAAGCCCCGGCTCAAGAATACCGATGCGAGGAATTTTCCCACGCTGCTGCGCCTCGGCGACTGAGCAAAGCGCATAGAGCATAGCGCCCCAGAAGCAAAGCGCATAGAGCATAGGGCTAAGCGTAACCTCAATGCCTTTTCTTCTCATAGTGATTTGTCTTGTCTGTCTGACCTCTGATCTCTGACTTCTGCCATTTGACCTCTGATCTCTGTCATCTAATCACCTTGGCCGCCCGCGCCAGCACGTTCGGCGGAATCGCCTCACGATTTTAGATTTTGGATTTTCGATTTTAGATTGGGGGATCATCGGATAACCCGATCTGCTCTAGCCAAAACATTCGCTGGAATGGTTAATCCGATCTGCTTGGCGGCTTTCAGATTTATCACGAATTCAAACTTGGTCGGCTGCTCGACTGGCAGGTCGGCGGGCTTGGCGCCTTTGAGGATTTTGTCCACATAGATGGCCGCACGCCGAAACATGTCGAGACGGTTTGGTCCGTAACTCATAAGGCCGCCGGCATTGACAAAATCCCCGAACACGGAGATCACGGGCAGACGCCGCTTTGTAGCGAGGTCGAGGATTCGACTCCGTTGAGTCATCGTGAAGGGGTCACCTTGGACGAGCAGGGCATCGGCACGCTCACGGGTCATCGCATCGAACGCGGGCCTGAGATCGGCAGGGGTCCGCATCTCTAAGGGTTGGACTGTCATTCCCAACGGCGGCGCTACAATCTGTGCCCCCTTTACTTCGAGGACGGCGGATACGATGGTCGGATTGTAAAGCATGGCCACACGGGAGACTGTTGGGATAGCCTCCTTGAGAAGCTGAAGCCGTTTTCCGGATATATCTGCGGACACCGAGCTGAGGCCGGTGATGTTCCCGGCTGGACGGGCGAGACTGGAGATTAGCCCGGCTCCCACTGGGTCGCCGCTAGTCGCCATGACGATAGGAATCGTGTTGGTCGCTTTTTTGACGGGACGGGTCATCACCTCACCTTGCGTCACGATGACGTCAACTTTGAGATGAACCAGCTCAGCGGCGAGAGCGGGGAGTCTGGCTGACCGGCCCTCCAACCATCGGTACTCAATGGCGACGGACTGTCCTTCGATGTAGCCGAGATCGCGCAAACCTTGCCGGAACGCATCGACGTACGGATCGGGAGGCGAGCCGGGCCGCAAGAGACCAACGCGCGGTATCTTCGCCGGTGGCTGCGCCTGAGCAGCCGCGCAAAGCGCAAAGAGCATGGCGCATAGAATTGCGGATTTCGCATTTCGGATTGCGAATTTCAGAGTCACCGAGCAAAACTCCAACGTGAAGAGAAACAAAAACCCCTTTTTTTGGTTCATCGGTTCTTCTCTGCCACTATCTTTGTCTCTCTTTATCTTCCGTCAATTCGCAATTCGCATTCCGCAATTCGAAATCATTTGATCACCTTATCCGCTCTCGCCAGTACATTCGGTGGAATTGTCAGGCCGATCTGCATCGCGGTCTTTAGATTGATCACGAACTCGCTTCGTCGGCTGCTCCGCGGGCAAGTCGGGCCGGCTTTGTTCCTTTGATCGCGCTATCCAGTTGATATAGACTTTGCCAAGGAGGAAGAAGGCTTATGGCGCGCATAGAGATTGGTAAACATCTGGCAGCTGATACCCGTGTTTGCCGTGGTCGCTTGATTTTTAAAGGCACGCGAATTCTTGTTTCCGATGCGCTTGAATTGACAAAAGCGGGGTATACTCCTGAGGCAATCGCCCGCCAATATCGCGGCATTATCACGGCGAAAGGGGTGCGGGAGGCGTTAGCGCTTACCCGCCGCGGTATTGTCAGAGAAATTTTGGCGAGAACTAAAACCGCCGCGTGATCGTTCTGGATCACAACATCCCCGAGGACCAGGCGGAGCAGCTTCGTCGACGGCGAATTCACTTTCGGCAAATCGGGTTTGAAGTGGGGCGACCCGAGTGGGATGACCAACAAGAGATTCTTCGGTTTCTGCACGCGACCAAAAAAGTCACGTTTTTTACGCGTGACCTCGGGTTCTTTCGCGCCCCGTTGCGTCATCCTAACTACTGTCTTGCGGCGTTGACCGTGCCTCTCTTGGAAACAGCCCTTTACATTTCTAAGTTCCTGCGCCATCCTCATTTCAACACCAGAGCCAGGCGGAATGGGAAAGTCGTAAGAGTTTCGACAAGGAGCATAACTTTTTGGGAGATGGGCCGGCATCGACACAGCACCGCCCGTTGGTAAACGCAATTATTGAGTCCCCTAGTT
>JBOHVS010000330.1:0-3409 GCA_050735975.1 Binatia bacterium
GAGCTGAGTCCCATATGATCAATGATCATGCGCAGTCCAGGGTGGCGCTCGGCGATCTCGCCTAGCTTCGGCACCGCCTGCGGCGCGAAGGCCATAACCGGGATGTCATAGCGCTCGGCGGCGTCCCAGAACCAGTCGGCGGTGCCGTCCTCCAGCCAGAGGCGCGGGCGGCCTTGGTGAAAGGCCATGCGGATGCCCAACATGTGCGGTTGCCCTTTCCAGTTGGCCATCAATTCACGACTTGCGGGCTGATTGATCGTCAGGCGTCCCATCACCGCGAAGCGGTCCGGATGCAAACGCGCCGCTTCCAGCGACGTGTCGTTGCGGTCTCCTTCCCACGTCGGCGGCACGAGCGCGGCGCGCTGCACCCCGGCCGCGTCCATCTCCGCTAGGAGTTCTTCGTGTCCTAGCGGTACCGGGCGATGCGGCGCAGAGGCGTCACCTTTTGTGTAGGGTTTTTCCGGTGTTTCCGGCGCCCAGATATGGACCTGGGCATCTATGATGATCATATGGATTCGATTGTCTTCTAATAGAATCGGGCGGCAAACGGCTTGCCGTAATTAACTGATAGTCCGGTTTTTGCTTCTCGGTCAAGGAGGAAGTGATTCTCCTGCAGCGAGCACATCGGAAGACGCCCCGGCCCTCGGACGGGGGGTCGCGCTCTGCGTCTCTGCGGTTAATAACATCTCGCCTCGATCAGATGGGTGAGAAGCTTGTCGGCTGCTTCTTCGCCGCTGCGGACGCAGTCGGAAATGCCGACGCCATGATAGGCGCTGCCGGCGATCGCAAGACCAGCAAGCTGCGCTACCCGGTCTTCGATTTGTCTAACGCGCTCTCCGTGACCCAAGTGATATTGTGGCATCGATCGGGGATGTCGGTAGACCCGCGAGAAAAGCGGTCGGGCCTTCAAGCCGAGCAAAGCGCTGAGCTCTTCCCGCACGTTTGTCTCCATGCTTGCGTCGTCATCTTGGAATAGATGCGGCTGCAAACTCCCGCCGACAAAGGCTCTAAGCAACACGTGATCTTCGGGGGCTCTGCCGTGGTGCTTCATGCTGCTAAAAGTACAGGCCATGATCTTTCGCTTCTCGACGGCGGGGACGACGAAGCCGAAGCTGTCGAGTGGGCGGGGAAAATCTTTTTCTCGATACGCCAGACTCACCGTTGCCGTGGACGCATACGGGATCTTCTCCAGCTCATCAGCCAAGCCAGGTTCGACCGCACGGAGAATCTCTGCACACCGGAACGCAGGGGACGCGAGGATGACCGCGGCCGCTTCGATGTTCCGGTTGCTATCTGTCCTTATGGCCCAAATGCCGCTAGCGGGGTCTTGCTTGAGATCCATGGCCCGGGTGTTCAGATGCACGGTAGTTGCTGGAAGCCGGCTTGCGATTGCGTCGACAAATTCTTGCATCCCGCCCACCGGTGTGACGAAAAGGCTCCAGCGGGCCCCGCTTCCAGTTTGCCGGGCGCGAGCACGCCGTCGTTGTTCCAGCCACATCGCCCGGATGATGCTGCGGCTGTTTTTTTCCATCTCTTTAAAACGCGGCATCGTGGCGGCGAGGCTCAGCTTTTCCGGATCGGAGGCGTAGATGCCGCCGATGAGCGGTTGCGCTACGCGATCCAAGGCCTCTTTGCCAAAACGTCGTCGCACAAATGACGCCAGGCTTTCGTCGCCGTCGTTTGCACGCGGAAAAAAAAGTTCGGCGACCATTCGCAGTTTGCCGCGCCAAGAGAAAAGGGGAGCCTGAATAAACGGCCAGAGACGCGTGGGGGCAAGCAGCAAGAAGCCTTCGGGCAAAGCTTCCAGCTTGCCGTTATGAACGATGTAAATCTTCTGATATGCGGAATTCGTTGATATGAGCCGCGGGGTTAGATCCAGGCGTTCACAGAGTTGGAGCGCCCAGGGCTTTTCCGTTATGAAGGAATCCGGGCCGGCTTCGATCAAAAAATCGCCGATCCGCTCGGTCGCAATGGAGCCGCCGATTCGAGGTGAAGCTTCAAGAAGGATGACTTCGAGATCAAGCGCTTTCTCGGTCTTGATCCGGATCAGACGGTGGGCCGCCGCCAGTCCTGCGATACCGCCCCCAACGACAACGATCCGGCGATTCATTCCTCGGTCGGCAATTTTCCGGAAACAGTCGCCTCGATCACGTCGGCCATCAGTTGGATGAAAGCGGGATGGTCATTGGGACAACTAACGCGCGTGAGATGGACGCCGAGGTCCCCGGCGATATTCGCGGCTTCGATATCGAGATCGTAAAGCACTTCGACATGGTCGCAAACAAAACCGACTGGCGCTACGATGAGTTCACGACAGCCCTTTGCGGCGGAGTCGCGAATGACTTGCCGAATATCCGGCTCCAGCCAACGATCGGTGGGTTTGCCGCTGCGGCTTTGATAGGCGAGGCACCAACGAGAATGGCTCAGCTTCTCAGCAATCAAGCGCGCGCTTGTTTCAAGTTGTTCGACGTAGGCTGAGCGAGCGGCCATGGCGGCGGGAAGGCTGTGCGCGGTGAAGATGAGCGGGGTTGTTCGGCGCTCGACGTCGATGTTCATGAAGCTGCCTTGAATCGATTCCGCCCAGACCTCGATAAAGAGCGGGTGGTCGTGCCAACCGGCGCAAAAGTCGACCTCCGGTGCGCCGGCTCCGATCTCCGCACGGGCTTCGGCAATGTTCTCCTGATAGCGCTCCCAGCTTGCTTCGGTTCGATGTGAAGAGAGGATGAAGCCGATAGCATGCCTCACGCCCTCGTTCGCCATCTGCCTCAGCGTTTCGACAAAGAAGGGAGCGGCGTTGCGCATGCCCACATAAACACGCAAGGCCAATCCTTGGCTGTCGAGAGCCTTTTGCAGGCTGTCCGCCTGGCGGAAGGTGATTTCGTTGAGGGGTGATTTGCCGCCCACGGCTGCGTAGTGCCGCGCGACCTCTTCCACCCGCTCCTTTGGAATATCGATTCCTCGAAGCACGCGATCGAGGAAGGGGAGGACCTCTGCAGGTGAATTGGGACCGCCGAAAGCGATCAGTAGCACGGCTTCGTACCTACGAGACATAGGCTAACTAATGTGGAAAACTCAAAGTGCCACGGCGGAGGCAATTGACGATTGAAGCAATGGAGTACTCCGCTACTCCAGTTCTCCACGCCTTATCACCGGACGCTTAGCTCGTGGACGGCTTCTACCATAGCGATCACGTTCTCGACCGGAGTTTCAGGTAGGACGCCGTGACCGAGGTTAAAGATATGGCCGGGCCTGCCGCCGGCGCGTCTCAGGATTTCCGCGACTCGTCGGCGAATTTCCCTAGGCGAGGCCAGGAGGGCGGCTGGATCGAGATTTCCTTGGATGGCGACATCGTGTCCCAAGCATTCCCAGGCCTCGTCAAGATGTACCCTCCAGTCCACTCCAATAATTT
>JBOHVS010000331.1:0-39004 GCA_050735975.1 Binatia bacterium
AACGCCTTCTCGGTCCAGGACCAGCCTTTCAGGTCCGGATTCAAGTGCAGGTTCTTCCCCTGCCCCGAGACCGCGATCCAAAATGTGGTAAGCCAGCCGAATCTCCTGCCTTCCTGCGCGAGCGCCCATCGGGCGCCATTCAACGCCCGCTGTTCCTGGCCAAGATTTGCCAGGGCGAGGATGGCAAAGGCAGTCGTCCAGGAGCCGCCGCTTACGACGTCGTCCAAAGGCCAACTCCCATCGGCATTTTGCCGTTTAATCAGCCAGTCCATCCCGTGACGCATCCTTGAAGCCAGATTGCGGTCTCCTACCGCTCCGAGCGCCATAATCGCTAAGGACGTTGACTCGGTATTGCTGCGTCTGCCCTTCACCGCGCCCCAGCCGCCATCGGCATTCTGCGCGTCCAGGAGCATGCTCAAGACTTCATCCATCATGCCGAACGAGCCGCGGCGGCGATAATTTGTAAACTCGGTGTTTCGCGTCAGAACTTATGAAGACCAAGGCGGGCCGCGGCGAATAGGCGTCCAGGAGATCGGCAAAAATTTTCATCTGCGCGGCGCCTTCGGCGTATCCATCGAGTGGATCTATTATGAGATAACCCACGCCTAACGACTCAAGCTGGGTCATAATTTCTTCGGCCGTTCCCACATCGGGAACGGCTTTGCCGTACGGATAAAAATAGGTTTCCGGCTTGTGCAAACCGGGTCGGACTGCTTTCCTACCCGTGTAATGATAGTACATGGGGTCGTATCCCGTCGCAAGAATATCGCGGTGGTCCGTGTTCCGCCGCACCCAATCGAACGTTTCGAGAAAGCCGCTCCAGGCGTATTTGAAACGCCCTCCGAAAAAGGCCCGCGTGTGATTTTCGCTTTTCAGAAACAGGTAGCTGGAAAGCCACGCAAAGTTTAGAACGATGAGCAACAGCAAAAAAGCGCGGGCAAGCAACCTGTCAATCTGAATCGAGCCCAATTGAACCACGATTCGACCCATCAACCGTCTCGCCTCCTCAATTCCGCGAAAGAGAAACAACATGAGGACTGGAATCAACGGCAGCCCATACCGCAACGGATGGAAGGGCCAGACCAGCACAAGCATCATATACGAGATGATGAAGGCCCAAAAAAACGAATTATGCCTGCGAACGGAAAAGCACAGCCCCAAACCAGTTAGCAAACAGACGAGTAAGCGAAGTGCGGGAAGCTTGGCGGAAGGAAATATCCGGTCTAACGACGTGTACAGATAGGCGAGATTTCCCACAACCAACTGAAACATTTCGTCTATTCCGGAGACCCTGACATTATAAGACAGATAATACGCGATGAGAGAGTTTGGATGGGGCGTAGCCTGCTGCGCGACCCAAAGAACCCAAGGCAACGTAAACACTAAAAGCGAGACCATATAGAGAATCAAATCGCGATAACGGCGGACCAGAAACACGGCCCCGGCAAAGGCGAGAGGCGCCGCGGCCGGCTTGGTCAAACAGGCGAGTCCGATGACAACGGAAAGGATCGCGACACCCAGCCTGGAACTCGGGGCAGAACCATGGCAGATGAAAAGGGCCGACAACGTTAGCAGCATAAAAAGTAAGTCGCTCAGTGTAAGATCCGTCAATGAAAAGACAGCGGGATTGCTACAGACGAGCATCGCATACAGCAGGGCTTCCAGCCGCGGGCGTTCTGTATTCTTG
Organism: Binatia bacterium; assembly: GCA_050735975.1. GTDB lineage: Bacteria > Desulfobacterota > Binatia > UBA9968 > UBA9968 > DATMBL01. The sequence goes on from JBOHVS010000331.1 coordinate 1,688, forward strand.
CAGTAAAAGCAATAACTGAGGAGGAACATCGCCCCGAGCAGAACCGCATTAAACGACTTCAGGACAAAGATATTCTCGGGGAAACTCGGATGGAAATACCACAGCCAGGAAAGTGCATAAGAATAGAGAAATGGGTATTTCGTTTGGGCTGGAGTTGACGGAAGGCTGGCGATCCGGTACCCCTCCCCTTCGTTCAGGGACTTGGCTACCGCAACGTAGATCGCGTCATCGTGGAATAGCCCTAGGACGTTTGGGTTGATACCCCAGAGCGCGGCCGCAAAGACGAGCAATGCCAGCAGGCTAACACATTTGCCACTCGGAACCGCTGTGCGCGACCGATCAAGCAGTTCACCGCCCAAGCGAGACAGCCAAGACTTTACATAGCCTGTGGCGAAGTCATTCCGCCGATTGCCGGTTTCACCGATACACGGCGACCGCATCTCGCATCTCAGAAAGGGAATACCTTTGCGAGTTAGTACATTCGGGCATGATTTCAATAAGATTAAGAAACGTAGCGCGAATTTCTGAACCGTCGCTCATCCGACCTGGGTCAATCGGTTGTCCTTCAACTCGTCCACGGCAAGCGGCTCCACCAACGAAATCTCCAACTGATCGCCAATTTCGGTTCGTGACTTCTGAAGTGTGCCCTTCGGCAGCTCTAAGACGCTCTGCCCCTTCCAATGAATACCCGTAGCGCGGTACGGCGCCAGGCCTGAAACGATATTCACGACGAAATTTTTCTTATCCAAAAATACGACGTCGATCGGGAACTTCATGCCAATCGTATGGATTCCCTTACTTGGCATCAGCCACAGAGCCTCTTCCGGACCCAGATGAGTCCTTTTGAGCAAACCAACCAGCCGGGTGAGAAAGCTATCCGCCTTGCGGACTTTGGTCGCCAACCAGGTTTTCTTCGTGAGATTGATCACCGGCATAGACGGTTTTTACTTCAACGGATCCGACAATACTCTCATGATTTGTAGAGCCGCGGGACCCAAAAGAATAATGAACATCGCCGGCAGGATAAAGAACACGAGAGGGAAAATGAGTTTGATAACCATCTTCCGGGCCGCCTCTTCCGCCGCCTGGCTTCTCTTATCGCGCATAGTCTCCGCGTATACCCGTAGCGAGCGCGCGATGCTTCCGCCCACTTCTTCGGTCTGGGTTAGAAATGTAACCAAACCGCGGATCTCTTCGATGCCGACCCTGTCCGCCAGCCGGCCCAAAGCTTCCTTTCGAACAGCCCCGGCCTGCATTTCGTTGGTTGTGAGAAGCAACTCTTCGCCCAGCACCAACCCCTGCTCATTTTGCTCTTTGCCGACGCGAGTCAAGGCCGCATCAATACCCATTCCCGCCTCAACACAGACCACGATGAGGTCCAACATATCCGGCAAGGTTTCTCGCATCTGCAAGACCCGGGTATTCGCCTTTCGGCGGACGGTCGCATATGGAAAGAAATAGCCGATAAACCCGCCGATACCGCCGAGAAGGAGAACGTCCTGTATGGACGCCTGGGACATAAACGAGATGAAGAGACCGCCGAACCCAAAAGCGACCCCAAGGAATATCCGCAAACCCCAATAGATCCGGATTGACCTTTCGCCTCGGTAGCCGGCCTGATGCAACATCCTGCCGGCCCTGGAGAAGTTGGCGGGCATCACCTGCTTTTCGCCCAGGAAAAAATCCGTGATGCGTTCCCAGAAAGTCGTCTCCTCGTTGGCGTGCAGACGAATTCGCCTGGCTTCACGAGGCTGGGCGGCTATCGTATCCAGTCGCCGTTGTATGGCTTCGTCCGCTACCGGCGCCTTGGATACCAAGGTGAAATACAAAACACCGAACACCAGACAAAAAATTCCGAAAGCAATGACTATTTCCATAGGATCACGCTCAGATATGGATTTTTATGAGCTTGCGAAATACCAGTATGCCGACGATCTCAAGCACCAGAGCCGCGGCGAGCATGCCGCGGCCTTTCGGATCGGTCAGCATCGCGTCCATCATTTCCCGTTCTCTGATAAACATGAACACCGCCAGGAACACGGGAATCGAGCACATGACCCAAGCGCTCAGTCGGTTTTGCCCGGTGAGGCTCTTGATCAACCGCTCGATACGAAAGCGATTCCTGATGATATCCGCCAGCTTGTTCAACAACTCAGCCAGACTCCCTCCGACTTCTCTTTGGACCAGAAGCGCCGTATTGAGAAGCCGCACCTCGGGAAGCGACATGCGTTCCTCAAGCTTCTTCAGCGCATCCGCCAGAGGCAAACCGAGATTGACCTCCTCGATGAACACCGAGAACTCGGTGCCCAGAGGATCCGGCATCTCTTTCGACACAAAAACCATGGCTTGAGTCAAGCCCAGGCCGGCCTGCAGGCTTTGACTGATCATATCAAGCCCGTCGGGCATCTGTTCCAAAAATCGCCGCATTCGTTTCCAGGTGATGTACGTGAGATAAAAATACGGGCACAGGAAGGCAACGATCCCAACGAGAAGCGCCAGCAAGAGAGGCTGCCCAATGACCAACATGAGAAAAATTGCGACGGCGGCAGCCCCACCGGAACACAAAAGAAATGAACCCACGGACAGGTCCACGTTGGATCGTTCAAGCAGCAGGTCAACGCGCTGAACGGCCCGGATGCGCGACAAGAATTCATTTATTACCGGAACGTCGCTGTAGACCGAGTTCTTCAACAGGTTTTGGATTTCCGCGCGGGAGGCATAACTCATTCGGCCGATCGTGGTGAGCCGCCTCTTGATTCGCGCCTGAGGAGAGTTCTGCACGGCCATAGGCAGCAGGAACACGATGACGATCAATGACATGGCCGCCAAAAATGAAAAAATGGTGATTAACAGCAAGCTCATTTACGCCCTCTTCTTTGCGCCTATAGGGACGGGAAGAAAATAATTGTTAGGTACTCGGAAGCCGTACCTCTCAAGACGATCCATAAACGACGGCATAACCCCCGTCGCGACGAAATCCCCGACCACCTTGCCGTTTTCGACTCCACGCTGCTCGAACTTGAATATCGTCTGGGTCGTGATGGTGCTGCCTTCCATACCCGTTACTTCGGTGAACTCGATTAGCTTTCGACTCCCGTCGCTCAGCCGCGACAACTGGACGATGAGGTCCAAAGCGGACGCGATTTGTTCCCGGAGCGCCCTTTCGGGCAGATTGATTCCGGCCATCAACATCATCGTTTCCAGGCGCGAGAGGGCGTCCCTAGCCGTATTGGCGTGAATCGTGCTGATCGACCCATCGTGACCGGTGTTCATCGCCTGCATCATATCCAAGGCTTCCCCGCCGCGAACCTCGCCGACAACGATTCGATCCGGCCTCATTCGCAAGGCATTTCGGACCAGGTCCCTCTGAGCGACCATACCGGAACCTTCGATATTAGGCGGCCGAGTCTCCAGCCGCACGACATGATCCTGCTGGAGCTTCAATTCCGCCGAATCTTCGATCGTAACGATACGTTCGTTTTCAGGAATGTAGTTGGACAGACAATTCAGTAATGTCGTCTTTCCGGCGCCGGTGCCTCCGGACACCAGGATATTGAGTCGAGACTTGACACATGCGGCCGCCACCTCGGCGATTTGCGCAGGAACCGAGTTGAATTGAATCAAATCATTGATCGTCAGACGTTCCGAACCGAACCTCCGAATCGAAAGTATCGGCCCGTCCAGCGCCAACGGCGGTATAATTGCGTTCACGCGGGAACCGTCGGCGAGACGGGCGTCGACCATCGGCGAACTCTCATCGACGCGGCGGCCGACTCGGGTAACGATTCGCTCGATGATCTGGAGCAAGTGCGCGTCGTCGCGAAAACGCACGTCGGTCTTTTCGAGTTTGCCGTATTTCTCAACATAGATTCGATTTGAGGAATTGACGAGTATGTCGGAGATCTCCGGGTCCTTCATCAAAGTTTCTAATGGACCTAAGCCAAAGACCTCATGTTGAACGTCGGTGACCAGCCGATCACGATCCGCTCGGCTTAGAGGAATGGCTTCCGCCATCACCATGTCCTCGAGAATTCGGCGGATCTCCATTTTGACCCGCTCCATCTCCAAGCTCGAAACTTTCGTGAGATCGAGCGTATCGATCAAACGGCGGTGGATCCTTAATCTTAGGTCTTGAAGAACGCTATCCTGATTCGGGACATTCATCGAACGCAGAGGTGTTCGCGCTCCGTCGGGACTGCCGCGATCGAGCTCCCACTTATCTTTGTCGGATTCAAAAGATGGATTTCTCATTTAAACGCCCTTCTATTTGAGGAGTCCGCGGACCGGCATCCACCGTCCGAGAAGCCCCAACTTGTCGTCATTCGCTTCATCTCGCCTCAAAACTCCTCCGGCAAACAGAAACGATTCCAGAACCGAATCCGTCAAACCCATATAGCTTCTGGCGATATCCGACTTAGGGTCGCACTCCTGAATCGAGAGTCCCTGATTCACCGCCGCGATGGCGATCGGATAATTGTTCGGCAACGTCCAAAAGACCTTCACCCCCAACGCCTTTTCCACCGATTCAAGGCTCATCAACTTGCTCTTGACGTAACGGTTGAGAACCAACCGAATCTTTTTGTCGTAAATGCCCATCCGCTCGAACAGCTCGAACGCCCGGTGCGCGCTCTTCAGCGATGGCACATCCATTTCCGTCACGAACAAAATCAAGCTCGCCTTGTCCAGGACAAGCGCCAGCATCTCGTCAAAGTCCTTCGGTGTATCAACGACGACAAAATCGAAGGACTGCGCCAGAGTATCTAGAATCTCATCGATGTCGGAGGGGGAAATTCTGCGCGCGTCCTCGGCGTAAAACGGCTCCGCAAGGACTCTCACACCCGAGGCATGTTTCACTAAGGAGCCATCCAGCAGGAGCGGATCGATCCGTTTAATATTCTTAGCCAAGTCGAGAATCGTATAAGAAGCGTCAAGATTCAAAAAACTCGTCACCGAGCCGAACTGCAAAACGAGATCAACCAGACAAACCGATTTTCTCCTGGTCACTAAGCTCGAAGCAAGGTTGGTGGCGACCGTGGTGGAACCAACGCCCCCTTTATTCGACGAAACCGCTATGATCTTCCCCTTTTCAACGCTGCGGCTGGAGTGAACATCGATTTTTCTCCGAATCGCCTCGAAAGACTTGAGGACTTCCGGCCAGTTAAACGGCTGAGGCAAGAATTCCTCGGCGCCCGAGCGCATGGCCTTCAGTATTGTCTGAGGATTGCTATCGGGGGAGGTAACGATCAGGTGGACGTTGGCCAGCTTGAATTTCACCTCTTCCGCGAGAGTGAAGGCTTTATCCGCATCCCGATTCGAGTCGATCACGGCCAACACCGGCCCCGCCGTGTTCCTCAGACGATCGAAAGTCTCCCCATAGCCATATACCTTGGGCTCGACAAAGAACGCCGGATCCCTTTCGAGCTGCTGCCTCAATGAGGCTAGCGCCAGGCTGTCTTCACCTATTAAGTAGATCGGGAACTTCATGCTGGGTCGCTTTTACATGCGAGACATTCGTTGTGAGCTCTCTCAAACTTGCCACCCTCTCGAAGAAGAGTGCGCGCCGCCATCACCGCTCGCCCTTCGACGAACTCAAAGCCTCCATTGAGACAGCGGAAGCGACGAGCGACTAAACGGTTGGACCTAAGGAATCGTCGCTCCTTGTGACGAAGAAGATGTTTTCTTTTCCGATCCCCCGAACAATGGTATCTGTCTGATGTCCGGGTCGTCATATTTTTCGAGCGACGGCAGCTGGGGTTTCTCGCCGGGCCTCATGGACTTGACGATTCTCGGGGTTATCACAAAGACCAGCTCCGTCTCCTGGTTCCTGAAACGCGTGCTTCTGAACAGCGCTCCAAGGATCGGGATGTCGCCGAGAAGCGGAAACTTCGTTAAGTCCTTGACTATTCGTCGATCCAGCAGACCGGCGATAACGAGACTTTCGCCTTCTTTCATTTCCACGCGATTGACGGTTCTGCGAACCTTAAGCCCGGGGACCCCCCCCACGGCGACGCTCTGATCAATCTCACTGACCTCAGGGAACACTCTCAAATCTATCCGATCCGACCAGGTCAGAGTCGGAACAAAATCCAGCCTCACGCCGAAAGGCTTAAACTCGACCTCAAACCGTTCCTCGGTACTCGCAACGACCGGGAATTCACCGCCGGCCAGGAAACCGCCGGACCGTCCGTTTTTCATGACCAGCCTCGGTTGAGCGAGAATCTCAGTGACGTCCTTGTTTTGCAGCATGCGATACAATGTGGTCAAAGCGGTCGAGCCATTGATGTACCGGAAGATTCCAGAAGTTGCGCCGCCAATCGTTAAGGGGCCACCCGCGGAAAACGGCGTTCCTGGCGCAAGCAAGGGAGTGAGGAATCCGGACTGATCCCCAAGCAGCGTGCTGGAAGAAACATTTCCCCCTTGCGCGAGAAAATTAAACCCGATTTCTCTCAATTTGAGGAGCGACACTTCGGCGACGATGACATCCAACTCGATTTGACGCACTTCTCGAATCACAAGGAGATCGATGATGCCGTCGGTCTTCCTCTTGTCGCCCCATCTCTCCGCGTCATGAATCGAATTCTCCTCAAGAAAAGCGAGTTGCCCGCCTCCGGCGAACGCCGTTCCGGTAGACGGTAAACGGGCAGAGCTGCGGGTCCCCACGCTGATGTTCGTGGTGGTGGGAGGAGCCACCTCCTTCGGCGGCTTCGGTGGAAGGTAACTCTGGGCGATTTCCAAAACTTTATCGTACACCACTTCGTTCGAGACCTCTCCTCTGAGGACGATAGATGGCCCGGCAGTGGTGAGCTCGATTTTTTCGTCTGGGAATAGAACGCGCAATTGGCCTCTCAAAGCTGCGACGTCAGGCAATACCACAAGATCATAATTCGCGACGTCGCCCTTCTCGCTGAAAACTATCAGGGAAGTCGTGCCGACAGCCTTCCCGTTGATAAGGAGCTGGCTCGGCGCAACCACCAACACGTCGGCGACCTCAGGCTGCGAAACCGAAACCCGTTTGGCCTTGTCAGCCAAGCGAAACACCATCGATTTGTTAACCGTGACCGATATAGTAGGAGATACCTGTTGCGCCGCGACGGGCGACGAAACAGTCAAAAACGTCGCAGCGCATAGCAAAACCAAGACTCGCATCCACATAAGATTCCCGTATTTCATGAGGTCTCCCCTTCCCTATTAGAACTCCACCACTTTCCGGTTGCTTCCATGAATGACTTCGACCTTAAACTTGTCCTGCGCGACGCGCCTGGCTCCAATGAGCGGCCGTTTTCGCGCCGCTGCTACCGACAACAAGTCATATTTGTTACTGCCGGTGGTTTTTGCTACATCGTCATCTCCGGTTCCTCGGAGAGCGAGGACAATAGTTCCCTCTTGGAAAGAGAGGGACAACTTCTCCGCTTCTTCCGGAGTCACTTCTAAAGTGATCGATCGCGCCAATTGCGGCTTGCCTTCCCTCTGCTCGACGTTTTGTGCGACCGAAAGGACGCGTTTGTTCTGTAGCACGATCTTGGAGACCTTATTGTCATGGTTGTTGTTTCCGGGAGGGGCCGTTGTGACGATCACATCCACACGGTCGTCAGGCACGATGAACCCGCTAACCCCGATGATCTCGTCAACTTTGACCGCCATCGCGCGCTTGCCCGGTTCCAGCCGGGCGGTTAGACCGGCTCCTTCGCCGGCCAATTTAGATTCAAATATGGGTTCATTGGCAAGAATCTTGACCCGATTCGTCTTACCGATTAGCGGGTCGGCTGACGTAAATGCGCCCGCTGGAATCGACTCCTTAGGCCATTTTGTCGTCTTGACCAGCCCCTTTTTGATCATGTCCTCATTGATCGCCGTGCCCGCCGGGATATCTCTGGCCGCCACGATGATGTCTTGAGTTTCAGTTCGTAAGGCTTCGGCAGCCTGTCTTTGCTGGCGTAGGAAGTTGTAAATTCCATAAGCCGCGATCAGCCCGAAAAAGACCGCTACCACGAGAGCGATTTTGAGCCTGTTTTGCATAAGGGGGTTCCTCCGTTATCGTTTGCCGGCTATGCGGCTTTAAAATAGTGTTCGATGAATAAGCTTAAAACCCGGCCCACCGGCCTTGAGGGTCCAGGTAGTAAGCGATTATGGTGCCAGCAGTGATCGCGACGCCCCATGGCACGGAATGACTTCCTTTGTCAACTCTTGTCTTGATTGGATCTGGAAGAATATGGCCAAGACTGGTTATCGCAAGCCGAAAATCCGTCCACATCTCTTTAACGGAATGCAGGTGGAAACGATTAGCAATTAGATATCCTATGGCAATACTCCCCGCTGTAACTGCGGAATAGAAAGCAATGCGCGGTAGCCATGCTACACCAAGAAAAGCGCCGACCACGGCAAAATACTTGACGTCCCCGGCGCCCAACCACCCAAGCGCAAAAGGAAAGATTAGCACGGCGATACCGGCGAAGAAGCCCAGGACACTGTGGGTAAATGGGCCCAACCCGTGCATGGCGTTAAGCAAAAGAGCGCTTGTCAGTCCGAAGAGAATAAGCCAATTCGGAATTCTCCGTACGGTTAAGTCGAAGAAAACCGCTAGGCCCGTTACGATTATGATGGAGAGGTCGAAGATAGAGATCAATTTTAGAATGCCATTTTGAGATCAGATGAAAAGGTTTAAGTTTCTTTTTGGGCGCCAAAAAGCTATATAGGGGCAAGACTCGCGACTTCTTGCCCCTATATCATGTGTAGATAGCAACCAGCTCGTTGTTTATGCTATGAGCCCGTGCCGGTTTCCAACTGGGTAATGATGTTATTCCAGGTGTCCTTCAGCGCCACATCAACGTTTGTACCCTTGACTGCGACCCAGAAAACCAAAGCCACGAGCAGAACGATCAAGGAATATTCGACCAGACCTTGCCCGTCCTCCTCTGCCACCAACCGTTTAAGGATCTCCATTGTGAATTCACCCCCTTTCAAATCGGACCGAATGTGGCCCGGAGTTTTCGGACCGCTCAGCCATCTTCGTAGTCTTGCATTCCGATGGCTTCATTATCCGTTGCCTTCCCGCTTGAGCAGCTTCCATGCCACCATCCAAGGCATTTATATTTCAATGCCTTACGTCGATAAGCTTGCCTGAGATCCCAGCCCTTTCCTGACAAAATTGACTGCGCGTCATAGCGGCGATGTCAAAAAAGTACAGAGGCCGGCAGGCGATATTTAGATTTGGGCTTCCGGCAAGCGCGGCATATCGAATATCGTGGTGTTGACAATCAAAAATAGCTAAGATGTTATCGCTAATTATGAATGATCCGCCGATGAACACCGCTGTCCTTATTTGTGCACCGGGAGATTGGGGCGGCGGCGATTCTTTTGGTATGCGTTTTGCTCAAATGTGGCTCCGAGATTGGCGGGTGTTCTCCCAAGTAAACAACCTTTCATAGAAACACCCGCAACACAGGCCGTAACTGCCAGGACTAGCTAGCAGGTTGCTGAAAAAGTGATTTTCATGCTTCGACTTACTCATACTTTGGCAGGGTCAGTAGAACGGACATTTCTTAGATATTTTAAATTCCTCTCCGTTCACCCTGAGACTCGAAGGGTGAACGACGGGTTTTCAGCAACCCGCTAGCGTCTTGACCGGCCGGGAAAGTAACAGATGGTAAACGGCGAAAAAGAAAAACTTCCTATGACTGTTTTGGTCATCGAGGATCACGTGGACCAGCGCGAGCTGCTCGCTGTGGTCCTTCAACGAGAAGGCTATCGGGTGTTCACGGCTGAAAATGGCGTCGATGCCCTCGAGAAATTAGCGCACGCAGACGCGCAGATCGTCCTGTCGGACATCATGATGCCAAGGCTCGACGGCTTTGAGCTGATCCGCAGGATCCGCAGCGATTCCGCCTTGAAGAGTATCTATCTGATTTTGATTACCGCCAGGATTCAGGAAGGCGATCGAGTTCGAGGCCTCGACCTTGGAGCCGACGATTACATAACGAAACCGTTCTCATTTTCGGAATTGCTGGCCCGCGTTCGCGTCGGCTCCCGGGTTGTTCAATACCAACAGCATCTTGAGCATCAAAGTCAAGTCGATTCTCTGACCGGCCTCTTTAATCGGCGAGCGTTTGAAAAGAAGATTTGCGAAGAATTTGAAAGAGCCCAACGTTACCGTCATCCCATTTCCGTACTCATCCTGGACATCGATAACTTCAAAACCATCAATGACACCTATGGCCACCATGGCGGCGACGCGGCGCTTGTGAAAATAGCCGAGACGCTCAGAGAAAGAACACGACGCAGTGATTTCCCGGCGCGGTTTGGGGGAGAAGAGTTCGTCTTGGTGTTGCCGGAGACCGATCATGAGAACGCGCTCCAAGCGGCGACCAAAATCCATGGCGAAATTCGCTCGTGCACTTTCGGAACCCCCGCGAAACCGTTCACGCTCACCGTCAGCATCGGCCTCAGCTCGACCTCCCTCAAACCATATTCGGATTGGCAACAAATGCTGGACGATGCCGATCGGGCGCTGTACTCGGCGAAACACAACGGCAAGAACCGGGTGGAAACTTACGGGCCCGAACATGCCGGCAGCCAGGTCCCCTCCCCCGCTCATTCTTAAACAAAGATGACCTTCCGTCGCGTCCTTTTTCCGGGTCTCTTTTTACTGATGGTCGTCGTCGCAGCTTCCATCTTTTTCGTCCACAGTACCACCGGCGGGTCAAAAGTCTCCGAAGGAACTTCGATGCGAGATATTTTTCAGTTTGACTGGGATTACGCCCATCTATTCGCCCAGTTTCAAAACCTCGAGCATGCCTTGCTCTACTGGTCCAAGGTGCTAACGACCAACAAGGAGGTTTTTTTCTACGGAGGTGTCGCCTTTTTCGGTATCGTCATGATGAGTTTAGCGATCGGGAGCGCAGCTTCCGGGCCGAAGCAAAAAGACAAATCCATATTGGAGATCTTGAAGCGAGAGAAGGAGCACGCCGAAAATCTGGCGAAAATCAAGTCTGAATTTCTAAATCAAGTATCGCACGAGCTGCGCACGCCGCTCGCTGTTATTATAGGTTACATTGAGTGTTTAACGGACGGCCTGTATGGACAAATCGACGCCAAGCACCAAGAAATTCTAATGGTCGTGGGAAAACAATCGAGTCATCTTAGGGATATGATTGACCAGATTCTAATATTTTCGCGTCTTGAAGCCAGCAAACAGCCCCTTCGCATCCAGGAATTCTGCGTCAACACATCTCTGAACGATCTGCGAGACACGTTTGATTTCCTTTGTAAGCAGAAGGGCCTGGAACTCAAATGCGAGCTGCCGGGCGAAGCGATGACGGTTCGCACCGACCCGGAGCGACTGAAAGAAGTCGTCAGCAATCTGTTGCAGAATGCATTGAAGTACACGGATCGCGGATCCATTATCATGCGGCTTCGCCATTTGCGAACCAAGGACATGATTCTAGAGGTTTCCGACACCGGAATCGGCATTCCTGACAAGTCCCTAGCCACGATTTTCGATCCTTTCATACAGGTTCACAAGACTTCCACGGAGAATTCACGGGGCGGCATCGGCTTGGGCCTTAGCATAGTCAAAAAGCACATCGAGCAAATCCGCGGCACGATTACGGTGGAAAGCGAACTGGGGAAAGGTTCGACGTTTAGAATTATTCTTCCGCGTTTCTACGAGCAGCGTGATTCCACCCGCAAGCAGTTGCTGAGCCTCATCAAACTGCCTTACCGGAAGTCGCCGAGCCTCGGATCGCCAGCCGGCGGCCTTGCCGATAAGCCGGCAGGATCGAGAGAGCCCACCCGCGCTGCCGGCTAATGGCCGCGGGTCGGATCCGCTCTTCTTTAGCGACTGCACATTTTTGCTATAGTACGCGCGATTGTGCTCTGCCAAGTCACCGTACAACACCGTGACGTTCGTCCGCCCTCGTACGGTGTTTTTGGCCAACGCCGGCCTCAGAATGCCATGGACGGCTCGCTGCCGTACCAAATATCTAAGATCGGCTGCGAGCCTCAACCTAAAAACCAGCAGTTTGCTGAAAAACTCTGCGAGCAGGCTGCTTAAAAGGACTCAGAGGCGAGGCGCGTGCCATAGGCGGTTTCAAGTCCAGAGTCTCGGGTTTCGCGTTTAACCAGAGACTCGGAACTCGAGACCCGAAACCGCTAGGCGAGCATATGAGTCTTTTTCAGCAGCCTGCTAGTGCACAATCCTGTCTATGTACATGACTATTTTGTCATTGCGCCAAAGCGAAACTCCTCAACGACGACCGTTTGGCGAACTGGCCCTCTCTCGCAATAATCCGAAATTACAAGAGTTTGAGGCGCACGTATCCGCGGCATAAGGATTGCTCATCGACAGTTCTTCGATCGCAGCGTTCGCGCCGCAGAAACCGCAATTGTTGGCCCAAATTGGGCCGTGGTCCGCAAAATGGCACAGATTTCCGACTTGATCGCCCAGTCTCCGTTTCGACTTCATGTGCGGCAGGCTCTTATCGCGGCCCAGCACGGGATTCTACAGGTGGGGCTGCTCCTGATCAGCGTCGATCTGCAGCCAACGATTGTCGTCGCCGGCGAAACAGTTCAAGGGCAACTTCTTTACCAAGCATGGGTGCGGATTCGCAGCACTTTGAGAAACTCCGACGCGATTTTCCGAACACAGGAAGGCCATATGGCCGTGCTGCTACCGTCGATCGCAAGCGCTGAGGACGCTGTTCTGGTGGCGAAGAAATTACTCAGGGCGTTCGAGCAGCCATTGTTTTGGAACGACTCCAAGATTTCGGTCCCGATTCGGATCGGGATCGCCCTGTTCCCGGGCCAAAGCAGAAACGCTACCGAATTGATAAGACATGCCGGCGAAGCGCTTAGTGCCGCAGTAGGAACGGGCGAAGCATTCGCGATTTACTCCCAACCGGCTGGCTCAAAACCGCGCGGGCTATTGCCTATGAGCGAGTTGCGACAAGCGATCGTCGAGGACCAACTGTTCCTGCTGTATCAGCCAAAAGTCAAATTGAGAGACGGCACTATCTCGGGGGTGGAGGTTCTGGCGCGCTGGGAACACCCGCAGCTCGGGCTGATCGAGCCGGACGAGTTCATTCCTATCGCGGAACGTACGGGCCTGATTATTCCGCTCACGCTATGGGTTCTTCATCAATCCCTGATACAATGCCGCGCCTGGAATCGCATCGGGATCGACTTACCAGTGGCCGTCAACCTCTCCATGTTAAACCTGAGCGCGCCGGAACTGCCGGAACAGATTGCCGGATTGCTGAAAGACGCCGCCGTACCCCCCGACAAGCTAGAGCTGGAGATTACCGAGAGCGCGATCATGGAGGATCCGCAGCGGACCCTTTGTACGTTAAAAGAGATACGAAGCCTGGGAGTTCGTCTTGCAATCGACGACTTTGGAACCGGCTATTCCGCGCTGGCACACTTGAGCAGGCTGCCGGTCACAACGATAAAAATCGACAAATCCTTCATTCGAGACATTGAGACTGTCAGAGACAGCGCCGTGATTGTGAAGTCCATCATTGATCTCGCACATAATCTTGAGTTGAACGTCGTCGCGGAGGGCGTCGAAACATTAACAGCCAAAGAAATGCTCGTCGCCTTCGAATGCGACGAGGCGCAGGGCTATTATTTCAGTCGTCCGGTTCGGCCGCTCGACATTCACCGGACCTTCGGCGAGTCCGCCGTACGGGCGGCGCCACAGGAAATGGTTGCCAAAGAGCTCTAGGAAGCGATCGCTTTGAGCGGACTTAATAAAGCGAAACGGAGGCTAGCTCAATGGCACTGGCGCAGTGAGCCACGTTCCCTAAACCACTCTACAGTTCGCTTGAGCCCTTCCCTTACCATAACCCTCGGCTCGTAACCGAGAACCTCCCGCGCCATGTTGATGTCCGCCAATGAATGGCGCACATCTCCGGACCGAGGAGCGACGTACTCAACTACCGCTCTAACCCCAAGAATCCGCTCTATAAATCGGATCAGCTGGTTGAGGGTGATTCGGCTGCCGCAACCGACATTAAACACCTTACCGGCCGCATGAGCGGCCCTAAGCGCGAGCACATTGGCTTGAACGACATTTTCCACGTAGGTGAAATCCCGCGACTGCTCTCCGTCTCCATAGACCCGCAGAGATTGGCCCGATAATAACCGGCCGACGAACATCGGAATGACAGCGGAGTACTCGGAGCGCGGATCCTGGGAGGGGCCAAAGACGTTGAAGTAGCGAAGACTGACGGTTTCTAGACCAAACAAACTGGTGTAAAGCTTGCAGTAATGTTCGCCCACAAGCTTTTGCAGAGCATAGGGCGACAGCGGCGTGGGTGTCATATCCTCAGTTTTGGGCAGTACCTCTGTGTCGCCATACGCGGATGAAGAAGCGGCGTACACAAGTCTACGAATCCTGTGCTTGCGGCAACTTTCCAATAGATTCACGGTCGCGGTTATATTGGACCGATTCGTACCGACCGGGTCTTCTATCGAACGCTGCACCGAAGGCACGGCTGCCTGATGAACGACGTAGTCCATTCCCCGCACGACATCGTCGGAGACAACCGGATCAGCCAGATCAGCTTGGACAAATTCCATAGACGCGCGTAGATCGTCGATTCGGTCTTCTTTACCCGTAGAAAGGTTATCGATAACGCGAAGCCTATTTCCGTCCTCCAAAAGCCGCCGGACGATATGATAGCCGATGAACCCGGCGCCCCCGGTAACTAGAATGCACTCAGCCATAAATCACCAGAACCAAAAACCTGACGTGAAGACCGTTCCAAGTTCCGCACACCTCCCTGCTATAGTTTGTGAGTAATAAGCCGCACAGCCGGAATTCAGCGGTTCATGGGGATGGGGTCCCGATTTCCGTCAGGCGTGTTCCCTCGCGAGCCGCAGCATCGCTGCCCTTAAGCTGGCTCTCATGCGTTCGAGCGATCGCGCCAACTCGCCAAGCTCGTCGTTTCGGTCCACACCGATCGGAGTTTCAAGATCTCCGCGGCTCATTTTCACAGCGACATCTGTCAGACCAAGAATGGGGCGCACAATTCCACGGGCCACCGCAATAAAAAGCAGTGTGCCGACAACCAGCACGAAAGTCAGCAGAGAAATCAACGGAACCAGGTCCCGGTAGATCGCTTCTTCGATCGCATCCCCCCAGATCCCGACCCGCGCGACACCCAGCTGGCCTTCAAGGATAGGCATCCCGACTTCAAAAATCCGCCTCTTACCCAACATCACTTCGCGTCGTTGGGGCTGTCTCGGGTCCATCTGATCCTTATTCGTTATCTGATCTGGAAAACCACCCTCGCTGTGAACAATCACATCGCCGCTCGGGCTTTCGATGGCCGCATACGCAATTCCGTCCAGACGCGCATATTTGGTGGCCAGAGCGTGAAGCTCGAGATTGTTCTTTCTCGAGAGGGGCCCGGCCGCCGCGTCACTGAGGTTGGTGGCAATGGACGACACTCGATAACCCAATTGTTCTCTCAACGCGCGCGTGGTCATCTGATAGACTATAGTGACCACCAAAATGCCCATGATCGTCATCATGATGACGAACATGCGCGTGATCTTCCATATCAAGCCGACTCCCAATATTCCTTGGAGCATCGCGGTTTGCCCTTTCTCTTGGATTTATCTCCGTCTAACTCGTTCAAACGCAGTTATTCAAAACGAGGCTTGAGACCGACGCCCGCACGCTGTTGCCTAACCGAGGGTTGCGGTTGGGCAGATAATACCCTGATTTCGCGTAGAATTGAAACAACCAGCTGACGGTAGTGACTCAAAATGAGTCTGCATCGGTTACTATTGGAGACGGCTAAAAAAGTTCGGCCGATTGGGGACAAAACTGATCAGAAGTGCCCGGCTCTGACCGAACCCGCCTTAGCATAAACCTTGCTTTATCCCCAGGGCGCTATGACGGCATGTCGCCGCCCGCGGCGTTGGTTTTAGTCGCGGTCCCGCCGGGACCGCTGGGATTTGGGGGCAATGCAAAACATCAACCAAACAAGCGTACGACTGGCCATAATAGCGCTAACGTATCTGGTGCTCGCAGCACCCGCATTAACGCCCGTTTTAGACGCGGACATATGGTTACACCTCAAAACCGGCCAGTGGATTCTCCAGCATCGCGCGGTGCCAGCGGAAGACCCATTCTCAACCTTTGGCGCTGGTAGAACCTGGATTGCTTACAGTTGGCTATTCGAGGTTTTCGTTTATGTAATTTATACGATCTTCGGCCTGAGCGGGCTGCTAGTATTCGATGTGGCAATGTCCCTGTGTATTGCTTTGGCCGTTCATTCGCTGATTCGACGCTTCGCTCCGCCGCTGGCGGCGGAAACAGTGCTGCTCGCCTTCGTCTTTGTAACCCTGATCCCACTTGTGCTGACTCCGCGACCGTGGCTTTTTTCGATGCTATTCTTCTCGACTGAGCTAGTCATCATTGCTCACGCAAGGCGTTCCGGGCGTTTTCACGCGCTCTGGCTTCTGCCGCCGATGTTCGCGCTGTGGGCGAACCTGCATATCCAGTTTGTTTATGGGCTTGCCGCCGTTGCGTTACTGATGGTGGAGATTTTTTGGAAGGCGCTAACCGGGTCACGCTCTGATAGAGATTCCATTGCGCCCGTCGCTTTGATCGGCCTGGCTTGCCTCTTGGCGGTCTCGCTCAACCCCTATCATATGAAGGTTCTTTGGCCCGTTCTTGACTACGCGCAGCACACCACGGCTTTTCAGGCCGTCAGCGAGCTTCAGCCAATGTCGTTTCGATCAGTACCGGAGCGGGCTGTATTAGCGCTCACGCTGGCGGCGGTCTACGCGTTGGGTTCGCAAAGGCGTTGGAGTCCATTCCAGATAATGCTCCTCTTGCTGGGCGTTTTTCTTGGATTCAGAGCCAAGCGGGATATTTGGGTGTTGGCCCTTGCCTGCGCAATGGTCTTGAGCGAACGGCTAGGACCGGCAATAACGGCCGATAACTTCACGTTCAAGAAATGGCACTTGCTCATCGTTGGGCCCCTGGTGGCCGCATCTCTTTATTTATTGGCGCAACACCGTCAAATATCGGAACGTAGCCTCCAAAACGCTGTGGCGAAAAACTTTCCCGTAGCGGCCGTGCGCTTCATCAAAGCGAACGCTTACCCGGGGCCCCTATTCAACCATTTCAACTGGGGAGGCTTCCTGATCTGGAGTTTACCGGAACTGCCGGTGTCGATGGACGGGCGGACAAATCTACACGGCGACCAGCGCCTAGCACGTTCTATCGCTACATGGTCTGGCCGTGCGGGTTGGGATTTTGACCCCGAACTTCAAGCTTCACGACTTGTCATTACAAGCAACCAGTGGGCATTAACATCGTTGCTGCGCCTCGACCGAAGATTCAGGCTGGTCTATGAGGATTCGATTGCCAGTATTTTCGTCCGCCGCGCGCCAATGCAGCAGGATTGATGCCTCGTTTCCCGCCGCTAAGCCGATTATGAAAAATCCTTGAACGACTCCTTGTGCAGCCCATGTCTTTTCATTTTTCGATAGAGGGTTTTGTTGTCAACCTCAGCTTCCTTCGCAGTCGCCGAGATACTTCCCCTGTGCTTTATCAATAAGCCCCTCAGGTAATCCTTCTCGCTGTTGAGCAACCATTGCTTCAACGAGAAATCCCCGGACCCGTTGGGCGTCGAATAATGAACGTCGAGAACGCGGCGGGGCGGCAACGGCAAGTCCACCTCCTCGAGCGCATCTCCTTGACATTTGACAACCGCTCTCTCGATGATGTTTTCCAGCTCACGGATATTTCCGGGCCAATGATAGGCCAACATCTGATCCAGCACTTTGGATGATACCTGGGTCACTTTCTTTTCTTTGGCGACGGGGTGGCGCCCCAGAACGTGACTGATCAATAGCGGCAGATCTTCCAGCCGCTCGCGAAGCGGAGGCAATTGCACCGGAATAACGTTGATGCGGTAATAGAAGTCCTCCCGAAGTGTTCCGCGCGCCAGACATAGCGAAAGATCGACGTTTGACGCGGCTATCACGCGCATATCGATTTTAACCCGCCGATTTCCCCCCAGCCGCTCCACTTCTCGCTCCTGAAGCACGCGGAGCAACTTGACTTGCATGGAGGTCGCCATCGTCTCAATCTCGTCCAGAAACAACGTCCCGCCTTCGGCAATCTCGACCTTGCCCGAGCGACTTTGAACCGCTCCCGTAAAGGCGCCTTTCTCATAACCGAACAACTCGCTCTCCAAAAGCGTCTCGGGAAAAGCGCCACAGTTGAGCGCCACAAAAGGTTTGCTCTTGCGACGGCTCAGATTGTGTATGGCACGCGCGACAAGCTCCTTGCCCGTCCCGGTCTCCCCAGTAATGAGCACACTGGAATCCGTTTCAGACACCGAGCGGATCAGGTCGAACACCTTCAGCATTCCGGGGCTCTTGCTAACGATGTTTTCCAGGCTCGATCCCTCATTCACGCGCTGCCGTAACTCTCGAACCTCCTCTAGCAAGCGTCTTTTCTCTATCAATTTCTGGCTCACCAAGCGTATGGCTTCAGGCTGAAACGGCTTTGTAATGTAGTCACTGGCACCTAATTTCATCGCTTCAACCGCCTGCTTGATATGTCCAAAAGCCGTAATGAGGATGATATCGGTCTCCGGATACTTTTCGCGGATGTGACGAGCCAACTCGAACCCGTCGATTCCGGGCATCTTGATATCCGATACGACAATCGAAAACTTTTCTTGAATCAGCTTTTCGATGCCTTCTTCGCCGGATACCGCGGTCGTCACCCGGTAACCTTCTTGCTGATAGAATTGTCCCAGTTGTTCTCTGAGACGGTCATGATCTTCCACTACTAAAACGCTATACATAACTAGTAGGAATAAATACCAAGTGTAAGGATAGGTTTCGCTTAAAGCGCGTCTTTTATCGAGGTGCTGACTGGGAGCGATATTTCCACTTCCGTGCCTTTGCCCACGGCGCTCCGGATTCTAAGTGAACCCCCATGTAATTCAATGAAGCGAGCTGAAACACTTAACCCAAGCCCATCGCGGTCCTTTTTTGACGTAAAGAACGGCGCCGTTACTCTCGTTAAATCATCAGGATCAATTCCGCATCCGAGATCCCTGACTCGAAGTCCCGCAACCGCCGAATGGTCGCTATTCGATTCCATATTCCCAATGATCGAGACGACTCCTCCAAACTGCGTGGCCTCAAGAGCGTTCTGAAGGATGTGACCGATGGCCGTTTCAAGCAGGAACGGATCGCCGGGAATCGACGCGCCATCGAGTGATTCATCAATCTTTTCTTCCAAGCCGACTCCTTTCTCTTCAAAAAGCCGGCGGCGGCTGCCGACGGCTGCTCTGATGACGTCGCACAGATCGATGTGAGGCAAACATGCAGGCAGCTGGCTGTAGTCCGAGAAGGTGCGAACCAGCTCAATGGCGTGGTCGATGGCCTCTTGAAGGATATGGATGTCCCGCGAATCGGGCACGGCCTTGCTGAGTGAGTTGGAGACAAGAGCGATAAGTTGAAAGTGATTACCTATTTTATGCACGAACCGAGAGATTGTGCTCGGGTCAGGCCCACACATTTTGGGATCATTGCCGACCACGGTCAGACTACCCCAAACCCTCTCTGCCCGATCAATTCTGACTTTTTTCATTCGATGGGACACCCACACGGGCAGTTCCCGAATGTTCTTCAACCGGTGGATCAAGGCAGCCGACCCGGAGACTTGTAGCTCTTCCACTTTCCCGGCAAACAGTCGCAAATCTTCGGCAAAGATTCTTTGATCCCAAAACAGCCGGTTTTCCACCACCGCCTGACTTTCCAACCCTAACAATTCGGCAATGTTTTCTGATACATAGGACAGTTGCAACGAAAGGTCAGCTTGATACAGAACACATGGCAATAGCTTTGCGCACTCTTGCGTGAGCCCGTAGGGGTTAACCCATGTTTCCTGGCTGTGCTCGACCGGTCGTGGCTCGATGGAATCCGGGGTCCCGCGAGCCGATCGAGTTTTTCTTAACGAAATCTTTTCCACCGAACGGGCGACATCTCTAGTTTATAATAAACCATCGGCAATGAATTCTAATCGACCCATAAAGACGCTATTTTTTGCCAACGGTGGTATAAAGTCAAGCAAAAATATCGTATCTGAAACCTGACATATGGCTGTAAGTAGTCTCAAACACGAAGTATTTTGCCATCGGTTACGCTCTAAAATTGATCCGCATCAACGAATTATCGGATCGAAGCTTGGTGTGTCCTCAGGATGATCGGGCATGTTTCGTTTATTTCCGATCTTAAAGTAAGCAATCAGGCAAACTTGACTGAATGGAAACTTTCCGTACAAAAGAATCGAGGCCGTTTTTGGGGCCTTAGAGCCTCATTACGGCCTTGGCACCCCAATTGCTCCTCCCGATGCCGTTTCCCTTAGGTTTGCGTATCATTGATTGGGCAACTTTGATCGGTTCATCACACATAAGCCGATTTTGTCTCATGGCCTCGGCTTTTATCAACGGCATCAACTTCGTGGAGATCCGAGCCGGGGCGAAATCACATCAATGCAGGCCAGGCACTTTCGGATTTTGAAAGACATGACGGAGGAAATCGCATTTGTGAAAAGGACAGTACTCTTAGTGGATGACGAGGCGGAAATTCTCAAGCAGATGCGCCGGGCGTTTGAAGCCGATTATGACGTGTTGACGGCCACCAACGAGAACGACGCGATGATCGCGTGCCAGCGCCACAATCCTCCGGTCGTCATTCTCGATCTATCGTTAAACCCGGCAACCTGTTCGGACCTCGCGGGCATGCGGTTACTGGAGAAGATTCTAAGTTACGAACCGAGTACGCGGGTGATCATTGTGACGGGTAACGATGAAGATGCAAACGCGCTACGAGCGATGCGATGTGGCGCTTTTGATTACTATTTCAAGCCCATTCGCCTGGACGAACTCAAGGTCATAACCCGGCGAGCGTTCCACATCCACGGCCTGCATGAACGTATTCAGCGTAGCTATCCTTTGCCCGATACCGGCTTGCACGGCATTATCGGGACCTCTAAAAACATGCAGGAAATTCTTGGCTTCGTTGAGCGCGTGGCCCTTTCCGACATCTCAGTCCTCATCTACGGCGAGAGCGGCACCGGCAAAGAACTCGTAGCTCATGCTATCCACCGACAAAGCCCCAGAAAGGACAACCCTTTTGTGGCCGTCAATTGCGGAGCCATTCCGGAGAATCTTCTCGAAAGCGAGCTGTTTGGGCACGAGAAGGGCGCGTTCACCGGGGCTTACTCGCAAAAGAAAGGCAAATTCGAGCTAGCGCATACAGGCACCCTCTTTCTTGACGAGATCGGAGAACTCGTTCCCTCGCTGCAAGTCAAACTTTTGCGCTTTCTGCAGGACCGGAAAATCGAACGAGTCGGCGGTATTCAGCCGGTAGAACTTGACGTTCGCATCATCGCAGCGACAAACCGGGATCTAAAAAAAGACATGGACAATCATGTTTTTCGCGAGGATCTTTACTACCGTCTAAAAGTCGTTCCGTTGGAAATTCCGCCGCTGCGAGAACGCAAGGGCGACATTCTCACCCTTGCGCGCTACTTTCTCCAGAAATATTGTCGCGAGTATCGCAAACCGTTCATGACCCTCTCCTCCGAAGCGGAACAGACGCTCGTCTCCTACAATTGGCCGGGCAATGTCCGTGAGTTGGAAAATGTAATCAGCCGCGCCGTAGTTCTGGGCCCGCATACGGTTCTCAAACGTGGCGACTTAGGGCTGGGGGCCAATTCCATAACCAGCAATATCAACCTCAAGCTCGCCAAGAAAGCGATCGAGGAAGATTTCGTCAAGAAAGCCCTTTCGAGAAATAAGGGGATCGTCAGTCGGGCGGCCAGGGACCTTGGCATCAGTCGCGTCAACCTGTATGAATTGATGCAAAAGTACGGTATTCAAGTCCAAGATTTCAAGACTAATGGGGCTCGTGCTAAGCAACAGACGGCGTAAGGGAGGTATCCTGAATTGGAAACACTAAAACAAAAAATAGAGGCGAAAAGAACAACAGCCGCGGTAATCGGACTGGGTTACGTCGGCTTACCTCTGGCGATGGAAATGGCCTCGGCCGGTTTCAAGGTGATCGGCATTGATGTAGACAAGAGCAAGATTTCGACCCTTAAGGAAGGCAAGTCCTACATTCTGGATGTCGGCGATGCCACCCTCACAACGGCAGTTCGAGAGGAAAGATTCGTACCCACTTCTGATTTCAGCGCGCTCCAGGACGCCGATACCGTGAGCATTTGTGTGCCAACGCCTCTCAGCAAGAGCCGTGACCCGGACATTTCTTTTATTTTGGCAGCAACGGAGCAAATACGAAAATACTTGCATCCGGATCAGCTCATTGTGCTTGAGAGCACCACGTACCCGGGTACAACCGAGGAACTCATTCTGCCGGAGCTCGAAAGCTCCGGGCTACGCGCCGGGCAAGATCTGTTCGTCGCTTTCTCTCCAGAACGGATCGATCCAGGAAACAAGGCTTTCAAGACCCGAAACACTCCCAAAATCGTGGGCGGCGTCACCGAACAGTGTACCGAGATCGCGCGCATCTTCTACTCGCAATTCATCGAGCGGGTCATTCCGGTGTCGAGCACCAAGTGCGCCGAAATGGTTAAATTGCTCGAGAATACGTTTCGCAGCGTCAACATCGGCATGGTGAATGAGTTGGCCCTGATGTGCGACCTGCTCGAGGTTGATGTTTACGAGGTGATCGATGCCGCGGCGACCAAGCCCTTCGGCTTCATACCCTTTTATCCTGGGCCGGGCCTGGGCGGCCATTGCATCCCGATTGATCCTCATTATCTGGCGTGGAAACTCAAGGCCCTCAATTTTCAAGCTCGATTCATCGGCCTCGCATCCGAGGTCAACGGTATGATGCCCTCGATTGTAACCGGCTTGGTGGCCGACGGACTCAACCGGCATTCAAAGAGTATTCGTGGATCCAAAGTATTGGTTTTCGGTATCGCTTATAAAAAAGATGTCAGTGACTGCCGGGAGTCTCCCGCCTTGGACATCATGCGCATGCTGAGCGAGAAAGGCGCGGTTCTTTCCTACAATGATCCGTTCGTGCCTTGCCTTCGATTGGGCGGCAAATCCTTAGAATCCGTCGACCTAAGCCCTGAAGCCATAGAGAGCCAAGACTGCGTCGTAATTCTCACCGACCACAGCGGCTATGATTGGGAAAAGATTACCGGCGCCGCCAAATTGGTCGTTGACACCAGAAACGCCACCAAGAATCTGCGCGGGTTCAAGGATAGAATTATAAAATTGGGAGCAGGCAACAGCGTTGGAAACGCGATGCGACACAACGACGAGTTCGAAACCAGCTCATCTCACGTTACGACGCACTGAACGCCGTCTCATTTATTCGCATATTCGCAGGACTCACGCTAGTTAGCGAGAAGGCTGGCTGAAAACTCTGATGGCAGCCTGCGCTCAGGTACGATACGCGGAGTTAATCCGGACGTAGTCGTGGGACAGGTCGGAAGTCCACACCGAGGCTGATCGGTCTCCTTGACGGAGTCTTATTTTGACTTGAAATGACGGACGCCGGAGAATCCGGGCGGCCTCCCGTTCTTTCGCCGTGCGTCCTACGCCTCTTCTCACCACCGGCACTCCGTTGAATGAGACATCAACGTTCTCGGCAGCCATCGGGACACCCGCATAGCCGATCGCGGCCATGATGCGACCGAAGTTCGGATCTTCGCCGAAAAAGGCGGTTTTAACGAGCTGCGAATTAGCGACGGAAAACGCTACCCGACGCGCTCCGGCATACGAGCGAGCCTGTTCAACCCGGATCTCGACAACTTTGGTTGCGCCCTCGCCATCTTCCACAAGCTTGATAGCCAACCTTCTCATCACCTCGTAAACCGTCTTGGCTAAAGTAGCGGATTCCTTGCTCCCGCCCCGGACAGTCGAGTTGCCGGCAGAACCATTCGCCATCAATACCACCGTATCGTTCGTGCTCATATCTCCATCAACGGTGACACAATTAAAAGTTTGATCCGCGGCGGACCGGAGCATGGTTCTAAGACATTTTCCTTCGACGGCCGCATCGGTCAAGACATAAGCCAACATCGTCGCCATGTTCGGAGCGATCATCCCCGCCCCTTTCACCATACCAGCGACCGTGATCTGCTTGCCAGCGATTCGACATCGGGCCTGGGCCGTTTTGACGAAGCGATCCGTCGTCAGCATCGCTTCCGCCGCCTCGACCAAGCCGTCTCGCGACAGTTTCGTCGAGGCCTGGCGGATTCCTACCCGAACTTTGTTCATTGGCAGAGCCACGCCGATGATTCCGGTGGATGAGGGCAGGACAAGCCTGCTGTCAATTCGCAAACTGGCGCCGGTCTCTTCGCACATCGCCTCCGCATCCCGCACGCCTCGCGCCCCCGTGCAGGCGTTGGCGTTGCCGCTATTCACCACGATCGCCTGAAGCTTACCGCCTTTGATCCGCCGCATTCCCACAATCACAGGCGCGGCTTTCACACGGCTCGTCGTGAACAATGCCGCGGCGGCAGCCGGGCGATCCGATACTATCAGCGCAACATCTTTCCGTTTGCTCTTCTTGATCCCACAGGCGACCCCGGCAAACCTGAAACCGGAAACTTTGATGATAGCCATGTCGTCTTAAGCAGGCTGCCTATAGCCGCCGACTTAGGTTCTATTTACCACAGCACCTCTTGTACTTCTTGCCGCTGCCGCAGGGGCAGGGTTTGTTCCGTCCGACCTTATCACCCTGCCTTTTCGGCGACGCGGGGCGGTTTTCCGCCGGCGCCGGGCCACCGTGGCTCAGCACCATCCGCTGCGGCTGGTGCTGCATTTCTATTTGCTCCACGGCGCTCTCGCGCGCGATCTCGACCGTGAACAGCTTCTGCACGACGTCTTCCTGGATGCGATGGACCATATCCTCGAACATTGCGAAACCCTCTTTCTGATACTCCTGAAGAGGGTTCTTCTGTCCGTAGCCGCGCAGGCCTATCCCCTCCTTCAAGTGGTCCATGTTGAGAAGGTGGTCCTTCCACAAAGTATCGATGGTCTGGAGCATGATAATCTTCTCGAGCTGTCGCATCATGGGATCGCCGAATCGCTTTTCTTTTTCTCCATACGCTTCGACGACCCTCTGGGTCGCAACCTCCACGAGGCCGTCCGCTGTAAGGCTATCCAATTCGTCGGGTTTAAAATCCAATCGCATGTTGAACTGGTGGTGAAACCCCTCGCGAAGCCCGGTCAGGTCCCAATCCGATGGGTGAAGCTCCTTATCCGTGTACCGGGCCGCCGTATCTTCAGCGAGCCCCTGCGCCATTTCGAGCACTTCTTCTTTCAGGTTCTCGCCTTTGAGAACGTCTCTGCGCTGGCTATAAATGACTTCGCGCTGCTTGTTCATGACGTCGTCATATTCCAACAGGTGTTTTCGAATATCGAAATTATGCGCTTCGACCTTCTTCTGGGCGTTCTCAATGGCCCGGGTAACCAAACCGTGCTCGATCGGAACTCCCTCCTCCATGCCGAGCCGGCCCATGATTCCCTGGATTCGATCCGCGCCGAAGATGCGCATCAGATCATCTTCCAACGACATATAAAACCGGGAAGATCCCGGATCGCCCTGACGCCCCGCCCGACCCCTGAGCTGATTGTCGATCCGCCGGCTCTCGTGCCGCTCGGTGCCCAGGATGTGCAGCCCGCCGGCGCCGATCACGCTGTCATGCTCCTCGGCGCAGAGGCGATTGTAGCCCGCCAGGATCTCGTCGAACCGTTGTTTGTATTCATCCGGCGCTTTATCCAATTGCTCGCGAATTTCCTCAACCACGCGCAGGTATTCCTGCCGCTCGCTCTCGTAGCTTCGTTGGGCGGTTTGCAAAGCCTCTTCGTAAGGGTAGCGAATCTCTTCACATCGAGCTTCCGCATCCTCGAAGGCCTGGTGCGCCTCCTCGTACTCTTGGATAAGCGCAGAGCTCTCTCCCTGTTTCAATTCGAGCGCCGCCATATCAAATTCCAGGTCAATGAGTCGTTGTTCATAATTCCGGCGTTTTTCGTCCAGGACTTCGATGAGCCCTCTCCTATCTCCGTCTTTCTGCTGCCAACGATCTATGTACTCGCTAAACTCCTGCCGGGCTGCTTCGAAAGCCTCGTGTTGCTCCGAACTACTTCCGTTCGCTGACTCGGAAAGGGACTCTTCGAAGTCGGCCTTAGCCTTGAGATAGCTCTCCGGAATCTGTTTCAATCCGTGCAGAGCCTCGATGATCTCAGTTGCGGAGAGATTCTCGTATACCTGCCGAACTTCTCGGAACGGCGAAATCTGCCGGATCTGCCGCTGCAACTCGGTCGATCTCTTCAGCGCTTCACTTCGTTGCCGCTGAAACCCTTCGCCCTCTGTCAGATAACACTTCTCCGCCCGTTGGACCTCTTCATCGTACTTCTCGCGTATCTCCCTCAGCGCGTCTTCATAACGTCCCGCTCCACCGACCGGCAGCTTGGCCGCACGGCTGATCCACTCGTTTTCCATATCCGACCGCGCCAAGAATTCGGGATTTCCGCCTAAAAGAATGTCCGTTCCGCGCCCAGCCATGTTGGTCGCAATAGTCACCGTGCCGAACCGGCCGGCCTGAGCGATGATCGACGCTTCGGCCTCGTGATTTACCGCGTTGAGAACGTTGTGTTTGATCCCTTTCTTTTTGAGCATCCGCGACACCCGCTCAGACTTTGCCACGGAAGTTGTGCCGACCAGGATAGGCTGGCCTTTTTTGTGCCGCTCTTCGATTTCCTGCACCACCGCTTCGAACTTCTCGTTTTCGGTTCGATAGACGACGTCCGGCTGATCCGCCCGCACCATGCTGCGATGCGTTGGAATCACGACAACGTCCAACTTGTAGATCTTCTTGAACTCGGGCGCTTCCGTATCGGCGGTTCCGGTCATGCCCGCCAGTTTTTTGTACATTCGAAAGTAGTTCTGGATGGTGATCGTGGCCAGCGTCTGATTCTCCTCGCGGATATGCACGCGCTCCTTCGCTTCCACAGCCTGATGCAGCCCGTCCGACCAGCGCCGGCCCGGCATCAGTCTGCCCGTGAACTCGTCAACGATGATAACTTCGCCGTCTTTGACGACGTAGTCGACGTCGCGTTTGAAGATAGCGTGCGCCTTCAGGGCCTGCTGGACATGGTGCAGCGTGTCGATTTGCCTGGGGTCGTAGAGATTATGAACGCCCAGGAGCTTCTCGACTTTTGCGATGCCGGTTTCGGTCAACGTAACCGATCGGCTCTTTTCGTCGACAGTGTAATCGCCCTGCGCCTCGATGGCGGCCCGATTCTCCTGCGAAGGATCCCCCTGGATAACCGCACCTCGCTGCAACTTAGGAATGATCCGGTCGATGATGTAATATTTGTCGGTAGATTCTTCCGCCGGACCGGAGATGATGAGAGGCGTTCGGGCTTCGTCAATCAGAATGTTATCGACTTCGTCGACAACCGCATAGTTAAGCTCCCGCTGGACATACTCCTCCAATGAAAACTTCATGTTGTCGCGTAAATAATCGAAGCCGAACTCATTGTTGGTTCCGTAAGTAATATCCGCGAGATAGGCCTCCTGCCGGGTCACCGGACGGAGATTAAGATAGCGGTAGTCCTTTGTCAGGTAAGAAGGATCAAAGATATAGCTGGTGTCATGCACGATGGAAGCCACAGAAAGTCCGAGCTTGTGATAGATCGGTCCCATCCATTGAACGTCACGGCGGGCGAGGTAATCATTCACCGTGATCAAATGAACGCCTCGACTGCTGAGAGCATTCAAATACAAAGGCAATGTCGCGACCAGCGTCTTCCCTTCGCCGGTTTTCATCTCCGCGATCGTGCCTTCGTGCAGCACCACCCCGCCGATTAACTGGACGTCGAAGTGCCTGAGTCCGATCGCGCGCCTTGAGGCTTCGCGCACCGCGGCGAACGCTTCCGGCAGGAGTTCCTCCAGAGCATCGGCCTCGGCTTGCCGCAACTCCTTGTCCAATTCATCCAAACGGGTTTTAAGCTCTTCCCGCTCTTCGCTGCCGGCCGCTGCGACTTCCGCGTTCGCTTCTTGAAACGCCTGGCACAAAGCCGTCGTTGCTCCCTGCAGCCGCTTTTTAAATTGATTGGTTTTCTCACGGAGCTCGGCATCCGTGAGTTTTTGATACTCCGGTTCCAAATTATTGATTCGGTCGACATACGGACCAAGCCGTTTAATCTCCCGGTCGTTTTTGGTTCCGACGATTTTCTTAATGAGCGCTAACATCTCGGACTTATGACCCCAGTATCACCTCGCAAAAAATTACGCGAAGCAGACTGTTCAGCTAAAAACACATGATCTTATGAAGCTTACAACATTTTATTGAAGAAATGGATCGGCAGCAACCGGCGAGTAGTGACTCATTTTCATGACCCACTGCCCGTTAAACTCTCGCAAAACCCAGATTCTTCGGCTAACGCCTCAGAATGACACTTCATGGCGCTGTCATCCTGAACAAAGTGAAGGATCTGGAGCTAAAATGAGTCACTACCAACCGGCGGCGTGATCTCAGCCAATCAACAGGTTGAGGTTAAGGAAAGCGCGCGGTTCGGAACTCAACCTGAATCTAAAACCTGACCCTGCTTTGAATCATGCTCGCTAGCGTTCGATCCGTACGGCGGACTCGACTTTATCGCCGAGAAAGCGCCGTCCCACTTCAACAAAACGATCAGGCGCATCGGTCACGAAGAAACTGTGAACCCCTTTGCCATTCCTCCGTGCAAGCGAATCCTTCTTCAGAAGGCCGCCCAGCTCTTTCGCAACCTCTTCTGCCGAATCAACGAGCGTCACCCCGGCGCCCAGAAACTTGTGGATCGCCCGTTTCAGCAGCGGATAATGAGTGCAGCCAAGGATCAAGGTGTCGATTCCACTTTGTTTGAGACTCCCGAGGTAGGCCTCCACCGTCATTGCAACCACTGGGTTCTCGGTCCAGCCTTCCTCCACCAGCGGCACGAATAACGGGCACGCGCGGCTGTAGACTTCAATATTGCGCGCCTCTGCCTTCAGCGCCTTGGTGTATGCGCCGCTCTGGATCGTCGCTTCGGTTCCAATCACACCGACTCTTCTGTTGCTGGTCACCTGGAGCGCCCGCCGGACCCCCGGTTCGATGACTCCGATGACGGGCACCGGCAATCTGTCGCGTAATGGATCCAGCGCAACGGCCGTGGAAGTATTACATGCCACGACCACGGTTTTGACGCCTTTCTCTATCAAGAAATCTGAGTTTTCGAAGGAATAGCGAAGAACCGTCTCGATCGATTTGGTGCCGTAAGGGGCTCGCGCCGTGTCTCCCAGGTAGATGGTGCTCTCTCGCGGGAGGCGTGCGATGATCTCATGCAACACCGTGAGGCCTCCTATGCCGGAGTCGAATAGACCGATCGCGCTTTCCTGATTCGCCATCCGTCGCTACGCCCAGGGCGCCATCTGGTTGCCCAATTCCTTTTCACAGCTGGGAGCAAAACCAAAGACCTGTTGCCAGACTTCTTTGGATTCCATGCAAAGATAGATCTTGACCGTTGGGGCGGCGCGCCGAATCCACCGGACCATCTCCCGGTACATTTCAACACGCAGCGGTTGAAAGTAACGTAGCTTCCCGTCCGGACAAAGCACCTGCTCTCCCGTCAGCAGTTGGGTTTTGGAAAACCTTTTGCGCATCGTCCGTTTTAAACCAGGAGTATTCCGCAGAACGCCCAGGCTGAGCCACGAAATCTTTCGCCAATCGACCGCCGCAAACAGTTCGTCTATGGACGCCTCGTAATCACGCCTCCAGCCGGAATATTCGATCATCGGATCAAAGTGAAATCCCAATCTGTAGCCCGCGTCCTGGCAGCGCCGGGCGGCCAGTAACCGTTCTGCGAAAGATGCCGTGCCATGCTCATCCTGGTCGATGACGGTCTGGGGGTTCATCGACCAGGAGACCACTACCCGCTCTTTAGGATTTAAATCAAAAAGCCCGTCCACACAGTCGCTCTTGGTCTTGAGTTCCAGCAATGCGTTCTGCTGCTCGGCAAAAAAAGGAATCACTTCCCGGGCAAATCCGATATACGGCTCCAAGGCGAGGCTGTCCGTAATCTCTCCCGTGCCGATGCGAAAAAAGAAACGGCGATGTTTGCTCAGGAGCTCGTCAGCTTCGGCGATCAGGTCATCGACATTGCTGAAGACTTTGAGCGCTTGATTGTGCGCCAGGTACTCTTGAAGATAGCAATAACTGCAATCCATCGGGCAATTACTCGCGAAATTGATCACGAAGTAATTACAACAGACCTGCCCCTCGCTGCCGGGACATTTCTTGAGAAATTCGCCTTTATGTCTCGTCAAAAGAAGTCGTTTTTTCGCCGATCCAAACGAATCACCCGACGATCCCCGAACGGTGTTCAGAGCCGAGCCTTCTTCAACGAAAGTAACCGGGACCTCCGGCAACGCCTTGCGAAGGTTGGTGAAGATCGGGCTCGCCTCCGATCCACGCTCAACAATCAGTTCTTGCAATTCAAGTCGCTGCATTGGATCGGCGTGTTCCCTCCGCTCAAGAGACTGTGTCGTAATCCGTTCATGGTTCGACCTCCTCACCATGAACGGACTGGGCCGTACGCGGATTCAAATATTTAGCCACCCTGAGCTTGGTCGAAGGGTGAGCGGGTTCTTGTGACACAATATCCAATCCGTTGGCGGCTTCAATGACCAACCGTTTCTTTGCCTGGCATCGCCTCGCCCCGAAGAAGAGCGAAAATCTCAGTCATTGTTATATTTTTCGCCGCCTCCGCCAACTTGCCAATCAGTTCCCGCAGCTCCTGATGGCTCGCAGCGTGGAACTCTATGTATAACCGTCCTCCTTCCAGTCCCGGCGGCGCTGTTAGTTTGATCGGCGCTTTGAGCCCCAGGTCGCGAATACGCGCTTGAACCAGATCTTCAGTCGCGCTCAACCGCGGGAATCTCACCCGACGGATCTGCTCCTTGATCCGCTTGAGCTTGTCCGCGCGACCCAATCGTGGATCGGTTTGGATCTCCGGAACTGGGCCGGCCGCCAAAATCTCCCGAATAGTCGTCCCATCTCGAAGCGAAATTTCTTCCAACCAGTCAATCAGGTCGCGGACGTGGTTTTCGCCGATTCTGAGAGCACCGGCAAGGCCGAACAGCGCATCTTTGTCTGTTTCAGTCCAACTCAACCAGCGTTCCAGTGTCGAGGGACGAAATCCTTTCTCCTGCGCGTACTGGCGGATTTGTTCGTCCGACATCAATCGTCTCCCTAAGAGATTCCGTAACGAGCTTCTCGTAAGCGACAGCTTCCTTCCATTTGCCCCTCTTTCTTGCTCCCGTTGCATAGATCAGTAGTTTCCGCCTGAGCTCATCCACGACCCAGCGCCGCTTCCCGTCAGGAACGCCGGAGCGGAGAAGCTTCGTTAGCGCCATGATGCGGAAGCGATCCATGCCCCAGAGCGATCGCGACAACTGGTCGGCATGCCCGCCCCTTTTCACCACCAATGGCGGAGGTATCAATGGGACCACGTGATCAAGCGCGATACGGAGCCAGAGGTCATAGTCCTCGCAAACCGAAAAGCTCTCGTCGAACCCTCCGGTGTTTTCGAAAAGCTGCCTCGTCATCATCACAGCAGACGGGCTCACCAAACAAAGCTCTAAACTGCGGCGAAAAATGTCTCCGGAGGGTTTCTGATGTCTTGCTTTGGGGTTGACTCTTGTCCCCCGGCGAATCCATACCTCTTCCGTCTGGCAGATCTGGACCTCCGGGTTTTGCGCCATAAACGCCGTCTGAATCCGAAGTTTGTCCGCCAACCAAAAATCGTCCGAATCGAGAAACGCGAGGTATTGTCCTTTGGCGCTTCGAACCCCTGAGTTCCTGGCCGCAGCAACGCCACGCCGCGCTTGCGACAAGACCCGCAGCGCGTCGCCATACCCGGCCAATTCGCGCGTCGTTCCGTCCGTGGAGCCGTCATCGATAACGATGAGTTCGAAGTTGCGATAGCTTTGCGCTAAAACCGAATCGACCGCTTCCTTAACCATCGATGCGCGGTTGTAAGTGGGAATGATGACACTTATGAGAGGCGGCATAACGAGGAATTTCAAATCACAGATCTCAGATTTCAGATTTGCCATTTGAGATTAGCAATCTGAGATCCCGGATGCCCCTCCTCACATAAAATCTTCCATCTTCTTGAAAAACTGATCGAGCATCATTTTTGCGACTCCCCCCAACATCCTCTGCCCGACACTCGCGATGAGACCTCCCGCCTTGGCGTCCGCGCTGTATTTGAGCACGGTCTGACCATTCGCTTCTGCGAGATCGATGGAAACGTCTCCTTGCATAAAGCCAGGCCCTCCCGAGCCCTCGCCGCTCAACGTATAGTGAGAAGGGGCCCGCTTATCTTTTATAGCCACCTTTCCTTTATAGGTCCCCTTCACCGCGGCAACGCCTACCTTCATGGTTGCCTCGTACCGATCGGGTGCAACTTCGTTCAACTGTTCACAACCCGGCATGCATTGGGCCATAATCTTCGGATCCTGCAATACCTGCCACACCCTGTCCCTCGGTGCATTAAACGTATAACTACCCTCGATCTTCAATCTCCGGTCCCTCCTGGGCCCTCATTACGCGGCAAACTGGCTTCGCTTCGCTCAGCAGGTTAAGGCTACGGCAAAGGTTGAGGCCCTTCCTCTCCTCAACCTTAGCCTTAACCTCAGCCTGGCTTCGACCGGCTTATCCGATAAGCAAAAACCATAACGTTCATCCGGGAAAAAAACAATACTAAGAACACCGATTTGAGGTAACGCGCTGTTAGAAACGGGTTGCAACGAAATTGATTGAATACGTCCGGTACCTCCGTTAAACTTTCAAAGATATGAAGGTCGCCTCCTGCATTCTCCTGCTGGCTGTGATCCTGATTCACTTTAGATCGGGCGCCGGCGCCCAGGTTCCCGACCCGGGCGAAAACTTCGGCAACGGCTACTTTCACTTCTCTTCGGGTAAATACTCTCAAGCCAAAGAATATTTCGAGAGGGCGGTGGATTCAAATTACCCGCTCGCCGATTATAGCCTCTATTACCTAGCGCTGATCGCGTTTCACGAGGCTGACTGGGATGCTTCGCGCCAGTGGTTATCCCTGCTTAGGCAGCAGTATCCGCAAAGTATCTGGTTTGATGCCGCCGAGCTTCAGCGCGCCAAAATAGACATCGCCCAAGGAAATCATCAGAAGGCCATCGAAACCTTACGCGCTCTCCGCGCGGAGAAAGATCTCCAGAGTCAAATTTCCGAAGAAGCTCTATATATCGAGGCGCACTCGCACGAGTCTCAAGGCAACCTAGTCCAGGCCTTTTCGCTCTTTCTGGAACTGCGGCAGTTGACCCCTCAATCGCAGTGGGCGGCAGCCGCCAGAAAACAGATGGTCCGTCTAAGGGGTCGATATCCCGTACTCTTCGGGCTTCATACGGTCACGGCCGTGTCTGATGAAGCCGACCGCTTGGCGAAGGAAAGACAGTATGGCGAGGCTGAAATCCTCTATCGGAAGCTGCTCGATCAGGAGCTTGAGCCGCCGCTTCGTCTTCGCTTCTTGACCAAACTGGCGGAACTCTATCTCTCCATTCGTAAAAGAAACGAGGCGATACCGCTTCTGGAGGAAATCGCCCGTGATTATGCTGCCGGTTCCGAAGCGCCCTACGCCCTCTATCGCATCGGGCAGATCTTGTGGAACCGCAACGACAACGGTCAAGCGCTGCAGTACTTTAAAAAAATCATGGAGCGGTATCCCGGCGGTCCGCACGTGGACAAAGCCTTTTTTGGCGCGGCTGATATCTATGAATCTCAAGGCAAGAAAGACGAAGCGATCGCATTGTACAATACAATCAAAAAAAGATTTCCCAAAAGCCCGATACATGAGGACGCGATGTGGCGGCTTGGCTGGCTCTATTATCTCGCCGGCGACTTACGAAAAGCGTCCGCCACATTCAGGACGCTGGCACTCCGCGGAAAAGAGGAAAGATATCAGACCGCTTCGCTCTATTGGCACGCCCGGAGCACGGAAAAGTTAGGCGACAGCGAAACCGCGAGCCAGATTTATCAGACGATCTATAAGAGCGACGAACAATCCTATTACCAGGCGCTCGCAAGCCAACGCCTGGCAAACTTAGGAGTCCCGGTTTGGGAAACAAGGAACAGCACGTCAGCTTCCGCCGCCGAACAGGAGCCGGCGGCGAGTGCGGAAGTCGCCTTTC
Organism: Binatia bacterium; assembly: GCA_050735975.1. GTDB lineage: Bacteria > Desulfobacterota > Binatia > UBA9968 > UBA9968 > DATMBL01. The sequence continues at coordinate 35,963 of JBOHVS010000331.1, forward strand.
ACCTGGTTAGAGCAAGAGAGTTGGCGGCGCGCGATCTCAGGGCGCTCGCGATTATGGAACTCGGCCAAACCAGCCGCTTCGTCGACCGCCAGCCTCACCTGCGCCGGCTTTTGATGCGCGAATACGCGCGGAACCAGGCTTATTCCCGCAGCGTTGCGATTGCAAACCAGTTGCCTCACAGCTTTGAGGAAAGAGAGCGATACCGCTTTCCCCTCGCTTATTGGGATAAGATCCGGGAAAAGGCCCGGGAACAAGACCTCGACCCGTATTTAATTTTGGCTTTGATTCGGCAGGAAAGTCTCTTCGACACACGAGCGCGCTCATCGGCCGCAGCCCTGGGTTTGATGCAATTGATTCCCTCAACCGCAGTCCGGATAGCCAAGCAGATCGGCCTGCGTCCGCCGGGGCGCGAAGAATTGTTTGAACCTGAGATCAATTTGACCCTCGGAACACGGTATCTCAAGGACCTACTTCACCGTTACTCGAACAACTGGCACAAAGCCATCGCGGCCTACAACGCGGGCGAGAACGCAGTCGATCGCTGGGAAAGGGAAATCGAGACCGAGGACAGCGAAGAGTTTGTCGAGCGCATTCCGTATTTTGAGACCCGCCAATACGTTAAATTGGTGTTGCGCAATCACCGAATCTATAAACGCATTTACGATCAAAAATGAGCAGAATTCGGAGAGCCGCGGCCCCTTTGATTGGCATCACGGCGGATCTGCCGGCACGCGACTTCCAGCAAGAACCGACGCTGCTTCTGCCAGCGCGGTACTATCGCGCGATTGAACAGGCCGGCGGCGTGCCGTTGATCCTGCCTTTTACGAAGGCCGCACGGACGAGCCGGCGCGTGCTCGAGCGTATCGATGGGCTGCTGATCAGCGGCGGCAATTTCGACATCCATCCAAGCTACTACGGCGATCAGCCTCTCAAACTTTTGCGCGAAATCAAGCTGGAGAGGACCGAGTTCGAGTTGGAACTCATTGGTCTGGCACTCAGCCGAGATTTGCCAATGCTAGGGATTTGCGGAGGCGCGCAAGCTCTTAACGTGGCCTTGGGAGGCACTCTCTACCAGGACATCGCCGCTCAGGTCCCAAATGCGGGGGAACACGAACAGAGTGCGCGTAAAGAGACCGGAGGCCATCCGGTCCGAATCCACCCGGGCACGCAGCTCGACCGAATCATGCAGCGCAGAACTGTAGAGGCAAACACGACTCACCACCAGGCCGTGAAAGCGCTCGGACGGGGATTAGTCGTGAATGCCACCGCCGAAGACGGCATGATCGAAGGGATCGAGAGCCCGCGCCATACCTTCGCATTGGGAGTACAATGGCACCCCGAACTGTTGGCGCCCAAGAAGCTGCACCACCGGAGAATATTCTCGAGCTTTATTTCCAGCTGTAAACCCCGTACCACGAACTTACCTCCATGGTTTCCGGGCGCCGCCGCTCGGGCAAGTTCCGGACATTCATCCCCCCGCTCACGTGCTGTGCGCTCCGTGAGACGGGATAAACATTTTCGCCGCAGCAGCTAATAAATCGTTCAACTAAGCGGCTCCAAAACCAGCGTGCGTAGCGGCGTCGGCTTAGGACTCCACATCGTCAAAACCTTCGTGCAGTTGCGCGTGACGACTGAAATCGGCAAAGGATCGAAATTTACCATCACGCCATCTCGTGAAGATGGGAGCGCAGCAAAGCAGGTTCAGGTTTAGGTTGAGGGGGGCTGAACCTCAGCCTTAACCTGAGCCTCACAGCCTCAACCTCAACCTGATCAAGAGTTGATTTTCGACGTCTGGTGCGGCAAAGAGGGAAGCGGACACGACAAACATCGGAAAGGGAGGCGCACCCAAATGGCGAATCAAACCGGCGGCGACGTGCTGAACAAAGAGGCGGCCGAGAAGGCGCTGTTCCCGGCGAGGGGGTTGCCGGGCGGCGGGCAACTGGAAATCAGGATGGAAGCTTCGGCCAATCATCCCGATCCGGATATTCGCGGGGTGGCCCGCCGCGTCAAGCCGTACAACCTGGAGAGTTGGTATTCGGAATGGACGGCCGTTGCGCAAAAGAACGAGGATCTCGCCGAAATCTTTGCGCGAGATAACCGTAACCTAACCGCTAATGAATTTTACCTGCGCGCGGCCGACTTCTACCGGCGCGCGCTGGTTTACATGGCGGATACGGATCCTCGCATGCTCCCCATCTACAAGAAGCTCGAAAAGAATTTCGACAAAGCCTGGTCGCTGGTCCCGCCGCCCTTCGAACGAGTGCAGATACCTTATGAGGGACACCTTTTGGACGCCCTTTTCTATCCCGCTCGCGGCAAACCCGGGAACCGATTCCCCGTCGTCTACAACTACGCCGGGGCGGACGGGATCCTGCTTCGAGGTGAAGACGGCGGCGCAAATCAATACGTGCGCCGGGGAATGTCTTTCATAGACGTCGACGGCCCGGGACACGGGGGAGCCTTAAGAGAGAGGAATCTCTTCGCGCCGCCGGATTCGGAGCGAGTAGCAAAAGCGGTTATCGATTATCTCATGACTCGCCCCGATATAGACCCAAACCGGATCGGTCTTCATGGTTCCAGCATGGGAGGTTATTCAGGACCCCGCGCAGCAACGGCGGAAAAACGAATCAAGGCCGTGGGGATGTGGAGCGGCGCCTATAATCTCGTCGAAGATATCTTCAACTACTATCCGCCCATACAGGATAGATTGCGCTGGCTGATGGGAGCAAAAGATCTCAAAGAGGCGCGCGAGAAAATCGCGGAATTCACATTGGAAGGTAGAGCGGACCGAATCGAATGTCCCCTGCTTGTCGGTTACAGCCACGACGACCGCGTGATGGATCCGCGTGGCGCCCTCAAGCTTTACGAAAAGGCCGTCAACTCTCCGAACCGCGAAATGCTTGACGGCGTCGGCCACGGTGAAAAGCGCTTCGATCGAAGAACTTATATTGCCGACTGGTTTATGAAGCAGCTCAACGCGGGGTAAAAGCAGGCTGATTCGCAAAAGCAAAGTCAGAGGTCGGAGGTCAGAGAGCAGAAAAA
>JBOHVS010000332.1:0-5632 GCA_050735975.1 Binatia bacterium
CTTGGCTTGGGGTTCTTCCAGCCGGCGGCATCCAACGCGGCTTGCAGAACTTCGCGGAAGCGAACGTAGCGCAGACGATGGCCCACAGCGTCTTCCTCTCCTTCCCGGAGAAAATTTTTCAAGCGAAACTCCGCAGGGTCCATGCCCAACTCTTTGGCGATGATATCTGTATGACAATCGACAGCGAAGACTGTTGCTACGGCGCCTGGACTGCGGTAGTAGCCGCCGGGCACTGTGTTGGTGTAGATCTGGAGAAATTCGATGAAAGCGTTATCGACTCGATACTGCCCTCCCGCGTAGTGCCACGTCGCCAGAGAGGCATTTGACTTGAGCGCGCCATAGGCGCCGCTGGCGTGCAGCGCGCGGAGGTATCTGGCGACGATTCGGCCGTCGCGCTTGACTCCGCTGCGGATCGTAATCACGGTAGGATGCGCCGGGTTACTCGCAGTTAACTCTTCAGCGTAAGTCATGACGATCTTGACCGGGCGCCCCGACTGCCGCGCGAGGAAATAGGCGACCGGTAGATCTATACCGTCCCCTTTGCCGCCGAACTCGCCCCCGACGTTGACGACGTTGATGCGGATCACGTCTTCGGCAACATCGATCGCCTTGGCAAACTGCGCGCGGACGCCGAAGGGATTCTTAGCGGACGTCCAGACCTGAATTCTGCCGTTAGGGTCGATATGAACCAGGCTTGCGTGGGGCTCGATGTAACCCTGGTGTCGAGCCGGGATACGAAAGGTATGCTCAAAAACTTGATCGGCTTCGCTAAAGCCTCTTTCGACATCGCCCTTGCGCCAAGCGAGCCGTGTCAGTCCGTTATGGACATCCAACGCGAGCTTATCTTTCGGTCCGCCGTCGTATGCGGCGACGTTTGCGTGGAGGAGCGGCGCGCCGGGCTGCATGGCTTCCAGCGGATCGAAGACCGCCGGCAGTTGCTCGTACTCCACATCGATAAGATTGAGCGCTTCTTCGGCGGCGTCCAATGAATCAGCGGCCACAGCGGCGACGCGATCGCCCACGAATCGCACGAAATCCCGGCAAAGGACTGGCATATCGCGGATCATTTTCCCGATGAAGCAGCCTTTGACATCCTCGCCGGTAATGATTGCCTTTACTCCCGGCAGCCGGCGAGCTTTCGAAATATCAATTCGCCGGATGCGCGCGTGCGAGTAGGGACTGCGCAAGATTTTGGCCCAAAGGAGTCCCGGAAGATTGACGTCCGCAGCATAGATTGTGCGACCGCTGACTTTGTCAATCCCGTCAATTCGCGGAATCGGCGCGCCCACGACTTTGAAATCAGCCATTCGTCACCGTTTAGGGTTGAGAGGTTAGGGTTTAGAAGCGTCGAACGTTTTAAGGTTCCTCACTAGGTTCGGGATGACGCACCATGTCATCCGTTCGCGCTTCGACCGGGCTCGACGAACGGACCACGATGGTCATTTCCACTATTTGGCCGATCGCCCTGAGCACGGTCGAAGGGTGGTCGGCTGGTTTCACACAGTCCGGCAAAGCACGGGAATCTCTCTTGACAGTGATAGCAGGTTCCGATCGACTGAACCACTAATACTCTTCTATCGACGAGTGGAGGTCAGGATTTCTATGGGGTGCGCCGGACTAGGCTAGGCCGCCAGCCCGGGCTGATCGCAATTGAACTAAAGCATCCGTTTTGGGCGGGGGTACATAATTGGGGGAGACGCTGCTACACTCAGGCAATGGACTGGCAAGGAAATATCATTAAAAATCCTTCGCAGATCCATGAGTTGATTCTGCAAACAAACCGCATCGCCGTATTGGGCATTAAAACAGAGCGGCAGGCCGATCAGCCTTCGTTCTACGTCCCGCAGTATCTTGCGGCAGCGGGATTGGAAATCATTCCCGTGCCTGTTTACTATCCCGACGTGCAGGAAATCCTGGGTAAAAAGGTTTATCGCAAGCTGGCCGATATACCGGGCAACATCGATATGGTAGATGTCTTTCGCCGCGCACAAGACATCGGCGGTCACGTCGATGATATTCTAATTAAGAAGCCCAAAGCGGTCTGGTTTCAGTCAGGTATTCGAAATGACGATATTGCTCAGCAGCTCGCCAAGGCAGGCATCAAAGTTGTCCAAGACCGCTGCGTGATGGTCGAGCACAGGCAGGTTTCGACAAGCCGTTAAGCCGTTGAAAAAAGCGCCCTGTTTTTTTGCTCTTGACGCCTCTCGGCCATTTCGACTAGCTTTGAGGCCCTATTGAGTCCTTTTCATCCGAAATCCTGTCGCCAGCGAGGTGTGATATGAAAAGAGCTGCCTTGCCATTGCTGTGGTTCTTATTGTGGAGTTTCAATGCGCATGCCCAAGCTCCGTTCTATCAGGGGAAGACGATCAGGGTCATCGTGGGGACTCCCGCGGGAAATCTCTATGACTTGTGGGCGCGCCTCATTGCCTCGCATATGCAAAAATACATTCCCGGCAATCCCGATTTTATCGTGCAAAACATGCCGGGAGCCGGACATGTGGTGGCGGCCAACCACCTCTATTCCGTCGCCAAACCGGACGGGTTAACTCTGATAGGCTCCATCATCCCGTCTCTCTACCTCAATCAGCTGGTGGGCAGGAAGGAAATCCAGTATGACTGGGCTAAATTTTCCTGGATCGGTTCCCCGGCTCGCGGCGCCTCTCAGATGTACATGCGAGCCGATAGTCCATACAAAACCATCGAGGATGTCCGGACCGCCAAAGAGGCGCCGAAATGCGGCGCCACCGGAGTGACGGGCCCCGATTCTTATTTGCCTAAACTGTTACAGGAGACGACAGGCGCTAAATTCACCATCGTCACCGGTTATCCCGGAGGAACCGATATCGATCTTGGCGTGGAGCGAGGTGAGATTCAGTGCCGAGCATTCACCATCGAGGCTTTCTTTGGACGCGAGCCCTATCACACCTGGCGCAAGAAGGGATTTGTGCGAAATCTATTCCAGACAGGCAAACAACGCGATTCAAGATTGCCCGATACGCCGACAGTGTTTGAACTGATGGACCGATACAAAACGCCCGATGCGGGCAGGCGCCTCGCTACGGTATTGCTCACCGCGGGCGACATGGGGCGGCCCATGATGGGCCCTCCCGGCGTTCCGCCGGATCGCCTGAAGATTCTGCGCGATGCTTATGCCAAAACGATGAAGGATGAGCAGCTCGTGGCGGCCGTGAAGAAGAGAAGGTATGAGTTCGATCCGGTAGACGGTGAAGGACTCCAGGCATTGGCCAGGGAAGTCACCAGCCAGCCGCCGGAAATCATCGAGCGACTAAAAAAGGTGTTAGGAAATTGACCGCAATCGAGTGGATCTTACGGTTGACCCAAAGTCTTTGCGCCACAAGCTTGATGCCATCGTCGGCGAGAGAAACCCCTTCAACGGCCAGCGTCATTTGGCGGCAGTCGAAAGCTTCATCGAACGCGAACTAAGCAGTTACGGTCTTAGCGTCACAAGCGATTATTTTTCTTACCAGAGAAAGAACTTCCGCAATATCGTCGGCCGGCTAGGGCCGCAACGGGGCGCTTCATTCGTTGTCGGCGCGCATTTTGATGCAGTTCCAGGCAGTCCCGGTGCCGATGACAATGCGAGCGGCGTGGCGGTTCTCCTCGAAGCGGCGCGGTGCCTTTCTCAGGCGCGGTTACGTTCACCGGTAATGTTTTGCGCTTTCAATTTGGAAGAGCTCAACATGATTGGAAGCACGCATTTTGCGAGGAAGTTGAGAGGGGCGGGGACGAGGATCGCGGGAATGGTATCGTTGGAAATGGTCGGGTATACGGACCCGAGGCCCGGTCGGCAAAAATATCCGTTCGGCCTCAAATGGTTTTATCCGGATCGCGGCGATTTCATCGGGATCATCGGCAATTGGAACTCAAGTTCATTACTGAACAAGTTCGCGCGGCAGATGCGTCAGGTGAAAGGCCTCCCGGTTGAAACACTCTCAGTTCCCGGCAACGGCGCTTTGATTCCCGAGGTGAGGCTGAGCGATCACTCGCCTTTCTGGGACCAGGGTTATCCGGCGCTAATGATTACCGACACCGCTTTTCACCGCAATCCGCATTATCACGGTTCGACGGACACCCTTGAGACTTTGAATCTCGGGTTTATGGCCAAAGTGTGTGAGGGAGTGGTTCGAGGGGTGCTCGGATTTTAGCCGGTTTCAAGATGCGAGGAGAAAGCAGGGAGCATGGAGCAGGGAGCCAAGCACAGAAATCAGTAGTCAGAGGTCAGAAGTCAGAGATCAGAAAAAACATTTCGAATTTCGCCATTGGATCCCGCCTGCTCCTCGCGCTTACGTTTTTACTCCATCATCTTTCGCGACTAGCGCCTGCGGGTCGTTAACGATGTAGATGGTCAAAGCTTCGCGGCGGTTTCTTAAAAACATTTCGTCGCGCCGGAGCAATGACACATCCAGTCGAGACTGTTGAGCCACTTGTTCTGAAATCACCAGTTGGCAGCTGTATTCCTTACATAGATCTTGGAGCCGGCTCGCCACATTCACGGTGTCGCCGATTGCGGTGAGGTGGAACGCTGCGCCATAGCCCATCCCGCCGACGACCGCTGTTCCGCAATGGATTCCGATGCCGACCTTGAGAGGTTCATCCAGCTCATTGACGAGTTCTGCGCTCAGTTTTTCCACGCCTTTGACGATTCGTCGGGCTGACACGAGCGCTTGGCGGCAGCCCTCCTCCGGACCGGACTCGACGCCAAAAAGGGCCATTACCCCGTCGCCTATGAACTTGTCGATCATGCCTCCACTTTCCGAGATCGCTTTGCCTAAAGTTTCAAAGTAGCTGTTCAAAAGGAAGACCAGATCATAAGGCAACCTGTGTTCGGCAATCCCCGTGAAGGAACGGAGGTCGGCAAATAACACGGCTATATTGCGCTCCTGGCCCGCAAGATAAGAAGGCTGCGCGAGGCCGTCGCTTGCCCGGGCGCTGGCAGGAAGCAACGGCGCAACCGAGAGATTTTTTGTCGGTCGAAGCTGGCATGCCAGCCTGACGTTGGGAGGCGCGCCGACACGCTTTAGGACCCTGGTCTCGGCAGGGTCGGGAGGAGGCAGCGAAGCGAATCCGCCGACGACGCGAACCCGGCAAGTCGAGCAGCGCCCCCGGCCGCCGCAAACCGATGCGTGAGGAATGCCCGCGTACCGGCTGGCTTCGAGCACGGAAAAGCCCCGCGGCGCTCCGACGGCGCGCCCGTTGGGATACGTGATGCGAAATCTGTCTCGTCTTCCGTACGCTTGGCGTAAGACTCGCGCAAGCAGGACAATGCCGAGAGTCGCGGCAAAGCCTTCCAGTAACCGGTCCTGTACGAGAGTCAGAAGTTGGCGCTGGTTCCCTTTTGGAACGTTCGCCGCAAGGAGGATGCGGTCGAACAAGCCCGGATCTCGGGCGATTAAATCGGCGATCTCTCGGCCGGCCTGGGCGAAGCCGAGAAGCGCCAATGCCGGGAGTAACAGGGCGAGGCCAAAGAAGATCGTGACCGCGCGTGAATACCACGGTCGAAGCCGCAGCCAAAAGTGAAGTCCAATGCAACCGTGTGTCCAGGCGATTATCAACACGAGAGCCTGGCGCAAACCGCTTTCGGGATTCGCTTCCCACAACGTGAGAACAATGA
>JBOHVS010000333.1:0-18687 GCA_050735975.1 Binatia bacterium
CGACAGCTGGCCAGATACTCCTGACAGGCCTCTTCGCTAGCGAACTGTCGCTGGAATTCGCGCAGACCACGTGGAAACGGACCTCGCCACCTCCTTACACTATATGTTGTATTTTGCTGAAACAACCGTATAAGCATTAGTCGGCTAGCTCGCCCTGATGCGTCAGCGACAGACCGAGATTCTCCATGGCGAGACGCGTGTTAATCGCGACTATCCGTAACGGTTCGCTGCCGGTGTTGAAATATTGATGCCACTGGAAAACCGGTATCGACAGAACATCCAGCGTGTCGAAGTCATATTCCTGGTCGGCGATGATGATTCTGCCTTTGCCCGCTACCACCAGATCGATCTCGTCATAGAGATGACGATGGGCGCCGGAACGTTTGCCTGGAGGTATCTCCGCCATCACGACGCCGAGCGCCTTGCTGTGAAAGCCGATCCTCGGATCGACGACATAGGCCAGGTTACCCATGGCCGTACGCTCGAAAACAAGGTCTTTTTGTTTGACCAGAACTTTGCTTTGTCGTCGCTTGTTCTCCTCCTGCATCGCAAAGGCGACTTGTTCCGCGTAGAGCCGGGCGGCGCCGCCGTCGCTGCTCTTGACCCGTTCTAGGTCCCCGCCACCGCCGGGGATCAATGTTTTTTTTGCGTCTTCTCCCTCCTGGGCGTAGACCCAATACTCCGGGTAACGTTCATCCTCGTACACGGCTTGTCCGAGAGCGAGGGACAGCGGTCCCGTGGTGGACGCGATGCGCAACACCGGCTCGTCTCCATCGTTGATGTGGCGGTGCCACGAGAACATCGGCACGCTCAGAAGATCTCCCGGCCCCCAGTCATAGCGCACGCCGTCGATGATGCTGTGCCCGCGGCCTTTCAGGAAATAGATGATGGCCTCCACAGTGTGGCGATGTCCCAGGGTTCGCCAGTCCTGCCCTTCCTCCGTATGGGGCGGGATGACGTCATACCACAGACGGTGCGTGTGGTTGTTGGAACCCAAGCGCGCATCGACGACGTAGATATGCTTGTGCTGCCCGAGTTGCCTTTCCACGTCGCGCCATCTGAACAGCACCTGCTGCTCTTTGCGGCGACCCTGTTCGTCTTTGGCGAAGCGCACGCTGTGCATCGCCAACTCGGTGTGAACTTCTTTTGTAGAACGCTGCTCCATGTCGTTTTTTCCTCGTGTAGAAAGTTGAGGCTGACTCTATAATATAGAGTGAGGTTTTCCAAGGACGTCGGCAGCGAGGGGTCGTGTATCGTCGGGTGGAACATTGTGAGAGGGGAGAAAAGCAGATAGTCTGGAAGACAATGGCCTACTGTTTTTAAACGGAGCAATGAGGGCGAACTTATGGCTGACGCAAAAACTTTTTTCTACGAGACTGCAATCGAGTGGAAACGGGCAAGGGAAGGGGAGGTTCAAGGCGCGAACCTCCCTCCAATCCCCACTGGCGCGCCCCCGGAGTTCCAGGGGCGCGCGGGCAACTGGACGCCGGAGCACCTCCTGGTCGCCTCGGTGAACGGCTGCTTTATGTTGACTCTTTTGGCGATCGCCGAGAACTCGAAGGTGTCTTTAGTTAGTTACTCCTCGACGGCCAAAGGAAAGCTGGAAAAAGTCCACGGCGCCGGGTTTCAGATCACGGAGATTGTCATAAAGCCGAAAATCGTCATTGCGTCCGGTCAAGATATCGCGCGCGTGCCACGTCTTTTGGAAAAGGCCAAGGACAATTGCTTCATCACCAACTCGATCAAGAGCGCCGTGAAGCTGGAGCCGGAAGTGCTTCAGCAGCAGTGAGCGCCCTGGATTTTACTTTCCTTCGATCAGCATGAGATTGGGATCTTCGAGATGCTGAATGACGACGCGCAGAAAGCGCGCCGCTTCAACGCCGTCAATCACCCTGTGATCGAACGCGAGAGAGAGCGGCATGACCTTCCTGATGACGATTTCGCCATCTCTCACGACTGCTCGGTCCTCGATCTTTCCCAGACCCAGGATCCCTACCTCGGGATAATTGATGATAGGAGTGCCGTAGGAGGCGCCGATGACGCCGTAATTGGTGACGGTGAACGAGCTGCCTTTCAGATCAGAAAGGTCGATCTTTCTGAGCCTTGCCTTCTCCGCGAGGGTCGCAGTTTCTTTCGCTATATCCAGGATGTTTTTCTGATCGGCGTTTTTAATGACAAAGACCATCAACCCATCGGTCGTGTCCACGGCGATGCCGATGTTGTAGTATCTTTTGAGTACGATCTGTGCCGCTTCCTCGTCCAATGTCGCGTTGAAATACGGATGGTTTTTCAAGGCGGCAATCGCCGCCTTGATTAGAAACGGGAGATAGGTGAGTCTCACTCCCTTATCTTCCGCGACCTTCTTTTCTTTAAGGCGGATCTGCTCCAGATCCGAGATGTCCGCGTCTTCCCAGATCGTTACTTCGGCGACGCGTTTCGAGGCCTCGGCCATGCGCTTTGCCACGGTGCGCCGGATTCCCCGCAGCGGGACCCGTTCAACCGGACCGTAATTATCGCCTTCCAACGGCGACTGCCGCGCGACCTTTTCCGCCGCGTTCTCGACATCTTCCTTCGTGATCCGTCCTCCCGGTCCGGTTCCCTTCATGCGCGACAGATCCAACTTCATTTGTTTGGCCAGCGCGCGGACGGCGGGGGTTGCCAGAACCGAACGGACGATTTCAACCTCTTGTTCTTCACCCAGCGATCCCACCACGCTGCCGGAGTCTTGCCCGGCGGATTGCGGAGCGGGCGCCGTTTTGCTGTCTTCTTGGATCGTCGTTAATAGCTCGCCGACTTTGATGATCGCGCCTTCCAAACCGTAGAGCTTTTCAATTTTCCCTGTGTAGGGTGAATTCAAGGTGAGAACCGCTTTGTCGGTCTCGACCTGGACCAGATCCTGATCCTCGTCGATCCAATCCCCTTCTTTGACCAGCCAGCGGACGATTTCGCCCTCGGCTATGCCTTCGCCGACGTCGGGAAACTTGAATTCTCTCAACATGGACGGCTCCTCGGCGCTTCAGAAGTTCACCACTCGATTGACGGCCTCAACGACCCGCTCGGCGTTCGGCAAGTAGTACTTCTCGAGCTTCGGCAAGGGCATTACGGTATCGAAACCCGTGACCCTTTCAACCGGCGCCTCAAGATGGACCAACGCTCTCTCGTTGATGCGGGCGACGATCTCGGCGCCGACGCCACAGCTCGCCGGTGCTTCATGCACAACCACCGCCCGGTGCGTTTTTTTGACCGAATCGACGATCGTTTCGATGTCCAACGGCGATAAGGTGCGGACATCCAGAACCTCCGCGCTCGTTCCGCTCTTTTCCATGAGGGCCGTCGCTTGGAGTGTAGGTTGGAGCATGGCGCCCCAGGTAATCAAGGTAATGTCCGTTCCTTCGGAGACGAGGCGCGCCTCTCCAATCGGGATGATATATTCCTCTTCCGGCACCTCCTCTCTCAAAGAACGGTAAACCTTCTTGGGCTCCATAAAGATCACCGGGTCAGGGTCCCGAATCGCCGCGATCAAAAGTCCCTTGGCTTCGTAAGGAGTGGAGGGGGCTACGACCTTGATTCCGGGGGTGTGAACAAAATAGGCTTCGTTGCTATCCGAATGATGCTCCGGCGCTCGGATGCCTCCGCCGTAAGGCAGTCTCACCACCAGCGGACACTGATATCGTCCGCGCGTTCTGGTTCTGATTCGTCCGGCATGGTTGACCAGCTGCTCCATCGCCGCATAGACAAAGCCTTCGAATTGAATTTCGGCTACGGGTCTGAGGCCGTACGCGGCCATGCCGATCGCCACCCCGACGATAGCTGATTCCGAGAGGGGCGTATCGATGACCCGCGTCTCACCGAAAATGTCGCATAATCCTTGTGTGACTCTGAAGACGCCGCCGTTTTTCCCCACATCCTCCCCGAGCATGAGCACTCGAGGATCTTTTTCCATCTCTTGTTTCAAAGCCCGGTTTATCGCTTCGACCATCGTGAGCTTAGGCATATAAATCCCTCACTGTGATTCCGCTGAAAGTTCACCCTTCGACCAGCTCAGGGCGAACGCGGAAGCAATTTCCCAATTGCCGATTTGGCCGTTCATGCTGAGCGTGTCGAAGCATGAAAAAAGCATTTTCAGGCGGAATCACTATGTGTGTCTCCCATTCGCATCGACAAAACTCTCCATTTGCTCTTTGAGCGACGCCGTGAGCTCTTGGAATGTGAACCGGAACATATCACGCGGATCAGGAGGCGGAAAACTTTCTTCTTCGTGAACCGCCTGTTCCACCTTCTCTTTCGCCTCTGAGCGCACCGATTGGTCGTAAGACCTGGTCCAAAGGTCCTTCTCTTCCATGTATTTCCGCAGCCGTTCGATTGGGTCTTTTCTCTTCCACAGTTCGACTTCCTCGCGGCTGCGATAGCGCGACGCATCATCGGCCGTGGTGTGGTCGGCGAGACGGTAAGTGACGCATTCGATCAACGTGGGTCCGTTTCCTTCTCTTGCGCAGCTAAGCGCGTCCTTGGTCGCTCGGTAAACGGCAAAAACGTCGTTGCCGTCGACTTGCACTCCCGAGAAGCCATAGGCGAAAGCTTTCTGGGCCAACGTTTTGGCCGCAGTCTGTCGCTTGAGTGGAACGGAGATCGCCCACTGATTGTTTTGGCAGACGAAAACGACCGGCGCGGAAAAGACCCCGGCGAAGTTAAGCCCTTCATGAAAATCTCCTTTGGAAGTTGCGCCGTCGCCCATGTAGGCCATCACCGCGATCCGGTCTCCTTTGGCTTTGGCCGCCAATGCGGCGCCGACGGCGATCGGAATTTGGGTGGCGACGGGAATGCTGATGGGAAAATCATTCTGACCTTCGGGTATGGAGCTGCCGCGCTCGTCGCCCGCCCAATATTGCAGGATCATGCGCATAGGCAGCCCCCTTACGAAAGAAGCGCCGGGCTCTCGAAACGAGGGAAACATCCAATCCTCGGGGCGCAGGGCAAAAGCGCTGCCGACCTGAGCCGCTTCCTGTCCCAAAATCGAAGCGTACGTGCCAAGCCTTCCTTCCCGTTGGAGCTTGAAAGCTTTGTTGTCGAAGGTCCGCGCGAGAACCATCGATTCGAAGAGCTTCTTGATCTCCTCATTGCTTAACTCCGGGCGAAGCTCCTCATCGCAATTCCCATCTTCATCGAGCACTTGCAGCCATTCGACCTTGAAAGTCTCAACCGTTTTTCTCGGCATGGGAGCCCCCATAACTGTAAGAGGATACCATTTTAGTCCGACGCGACAACCAAGCGGCTTGATTGGACCTATAATAACATACCTTTTTATGTTTGTTTCGAATCTGGTAGACTTTCATCCGAGTCCAGCAGGTTGCTGAAAAACTCTGACTCTCCCAACGGTACTCGGACTCACGGTAGCCGCTTGTGCCTGACATCAGGTTTAGGAAACAAATATGAGTAAGCCTGTAATCATCAGCGCTGCGCGCACTCCCATCGGGAGTTTCCATGGTAGTCTTAGTTCAGTCGCCGCTACAAGATTGGGAAGCATTGCCATCAGCGGAGCCCTCAAGCAGCTCGATCTCAGCGGCGACGGAGTGGACGAAGTCATTATGGGCAATGTCCTCTCGGCCGGCCTAGGACAGGCTCCGGCCCGTCAAGCCGGTCTCGGCGCCGGGCTGCCGAAATCCGTCGGCTGCACGACAGTCAACAAGGTTTGCGGCTCAGGATTGAAGGCGGTCATGCTTGCGTCGCAGGCCATAATGTCGGGCGATGCCGATGTCGTGGTTGCCGGCGGGATGGAGAGCATGAGCAATGCTCCGTATTTGTTGCCGAAAGCGAGAAGCGGCTACCATATGGGTCATGGCGAAATCGTGGACAGCATGATCCGCGACGGTCTCTGGGATGTCTATAATCAGTTTCACATGGGTGAGGCAGCGGAGCTGTGCGCGGAGACCCTCGGTATTTCCAGAGAAGAGCAGGATCAGTTCGCCGCGACCAGTTATCGCCGCGTGCTGGACGCGCAAAGGCGGGGCGACTTCCGGCGCGAGATCGTTTCCGTCCGGGTGTCGGAAAGGCAAGATGGGATGATCGATGAAGACGAAGAGCCCAAGCGGCTGGCTCTCGAGAAATTGCCGACGTTAAAGCCCGCGTTCAGAAACGACGGAAAAATCACCGCGGCCAACGCCTCTTCGATCAGCGACGGCGCCGCGGCGTTGGTCGTCATGTCCGAAGAAAAGGCCAAAGCCATCGGCCTGAAGCCACGAGCGCGGATCGTCGGCTACACGTCGTTTGCCACAGACCCCGCTTGGTTCAGCACCGCGCCGAGCCCGGCCATTTCCGCGCTCCTGCGCAAAAGCGGCCGTGAGAAAACTGACATCGACCTTTTTGAAATCAACGAAGCGTTTGCCGCTTGCTCTATAGCGGTCAATCGTGAATTAGGGTTGGATCCGAACAAGGTCAATGTTCGGGGCGGGGCAGTAGCTCTGGGACATCCGATCGGCGCCAGCGGCGCGAGGATTCTCACGACACTGATTCATGCGCTCGAGGATCTAAACTTGAACAGCGGTATCGCCAGCCTTTGCATCGGCGGGGGAGAGGCGGTAGCGATGCTGATCGAAAGATAGATAGACAGACAGAGATAGAGGAAGAAAAAACAACGGTCAAGTAGATAAGTTCCAAGGTCGATCCGGATCTCTGTCTCAAATCTCTGTCTCTGTCTGATTCGTCATGGACTTCGATCTTACCCAAGAGCAAGTGATGGTCAGGGAGATGGCGGCGGCGTTTGCCGAAAAAGAGGTGAAGCCGGTTGCCAGCCGAATGGACCGAGAAGCAGCGTACCCGAGCGAGCTGCTTCGTCGTCTCGGCGAAATGGGATTTTTGGGCATGGTCGTCCCGGAGGAGCTTGGCGGTTCCGGCATGGACCTGGTCTCCTACGTCATCGCTATGGAGGAGATCTCCAAGGCATGGGCCTCGCTCGGCGTGATCGTCAGTGTCAATAATTCGCTCGTCTGCGGACCCTTGCGCAAGTTCGGGAGCGACGCGCATAAACAAAAGTATCTGAAGCCATTGGCGCGCGGCGAGCGCCTCGGCTGTTATGCGCTGACCGAGCCCGGCGCGGGATCTGACGCCGGCGCTATCCAAACGCGCGCGATTAAATCCGGTCGCCATTATTTGCTGAACGGCAACAAGCTTTTCATTACAAATGGCCAACGCGCGGATGTCGCCATCGTGTTTGCCGTGACCGATCCCGCTGTGGGCAAGCGCGGGATCTCCGCCTTTATCGTCGAGAAGGAAACACCCGGATTTTCCGTGGTTCGGCTGGAGGACAAACTGGGGCTTCGGTCATCCGATACAGCCGAGCTCTGGTTTAACGACTGCCGCGTCAGCGAAGATAATCTTTTGGGCGAGGAGAACGACGGATTCAAGATTGCGCTTTCGAGTCTTGATGGCGGCAGGATAGGCATCGCGGCTCAGGCTCTGGGAATCGCCCAGGGTTGTCTTGAGGAATCCCTCGCGCATGCCAAGCAGCGCCGGCAGTTCGGCCATGCCATAGCCGAGTTTCAAGCAATTCAATGGATGCTCGCCGATATGAGGACGGAAATCGACGCCGCCCGGCTCCTGACTTATCGCGCGGCCTGGCTGCTGCAGCAGAAGCGATCCGTCACCAAGGAAGCGGCCATGGCCAAGCTTTTCGCCTCGGAGGCGGCCAATCGGATCGCCTATAAAGCCCTCCAGATCTTCGGCGGCTACGGCTACACGAAGGAAGTTCCCGTCGAGCGCTTCTTTCGCGACGCGCGCATTACGACGCTCTACGAGGGAACCTCGGAGATTCAACGCCTGGTCATAGCTCGGCGGCTGATTCACGGGGAGGCGGATGTCCATGAGCTCCACTGAGAAGACTTTTAAGAATCTCTCCGGGGTTGAGATTCAAACAGCCTACGGTCCCGAAGCGATAAAGAATCTCGATTACCTGCGCGATCTCGGAATGCCCGGGGAGTATCCCTTCACCCGCGGAATCCACCCGACCATGTACCGCGGCAGGCTCTGGACGATGCGCCAGTTCGCGGGCTTCGGCACAGCCGAGCAGAGCAATCGCCGCTTCCACTATCTGCTCAAACAGGGAAACACCGGCCTTTCGGTTGCTTTCGATATGCCGACCCTTATGGGTTACGACTCCGACGACGTCAGAGCCAAAGGTGAGGTCGGACGCTGCGGCGTGGCGATCGATTCGTTATCCGACATGGAAGCGCTTTTTCGCGGCATTCCCCTCGATCGGGTGAGCGTGTCGATGACGATCAACGGTCCGGCTATCGTGCTTTTTGCTATGTATCTGGCGGCGGCCGAACGGCAGGGAGTCAAATTCGGAGAGCTGCAAGGAACCCTGCAAAACGACATATTGAAGGAATATATCGCGCAAAAGGAATGGATCTGCCCGCCCGTTCCATCGCTCAAGCTTATCAACGACATCATTCGCTTCTGCGTCGCATCGGCGCCGCGCTATCATCCCGTCAGCATCAGCGGCTACCATATACGCGAGGCCGGCTCCACGGCGGTTCAGGAGCTGGCTTTTACTCTTTACGACGGCTTGACCTACGTGAGTTCCGCGATCGCGTACGGTCTAAAAGTGGATGCTTTCGCTCCCCGTCTCTCTTTCTTTTTTAATGCGCACAACAATTTCTTCGAGGAGATCGCCAAGTATCGAGCGGCGCGGCGCCTCTGGGCGCGCGAGATGAAAAGGCGGTTCGATCCGGCGGATCCTGGGTCGCTGGCTCTGCGCTTTCATAGCCAAACCGCGGGTTGCGCGCTGACCGCGCAGCAGCCCTACAACAACGTCGTAAGGGTGACTCTCCAGGCGCTGGCGGCGGTGCTCGGCGGAACCCAATCGCTGCACACCAATTCCCTGGATGAAACACTGGCTTTACCGACCGAGGAGGCGGTCAAAATCGCCTTGAGGACGCAGCAAATCATCGCGCACGAGACCGATGTAGCGTTTGCGGTCGATCCTCTGGGTGGATCCTATTACTTGGAGTGGCTCACGAAACGGATGGAAGACGAAGCAAAAGGGTATTTTGATAAACTCGATGAGATGGGTGGAATGGTTTCCGCCATCGAGCGCGGCTTTCCTCAGAGCGAAATTCATCGCGCCGCTCTTGCCTACCAGAAGGAGGTGGATGCGCGAGAGAGAATCATCGTTGGGGTGAACGCTTTCACGGAGCCTGAAGAGGTTCGCGTGCCCATTCTTAAAATCAAAGAAGGGGTCGAAAAAAAACAGATTCGCAAGCTCCGGCGGAGAAAAAAGGAGCGCAACGCGAAACGAGTCGCTTCACTGCTGAGCCGGCTTGCAAAGATTGCTGAATCAAACGGCGATCTCATACCGCCACTCCTGGAAGCGGTACGCGCCGAGGCTACCGTCGGCGAAATTTGTGACATATTCCGGCGTGTCTACGGGGGATATCGGGAAGCGGTGAGTTTGTGAGGAGGGAAGAGCAAAGCAGAGGTCAGAAGTCAGACGTCGGAAATCAGTTTATTGTCTCTTCTCTGCTGACCTCTGACGTCTGATTTCTGACACACTTAAAAAGAGCACTATGATTGCAGGTAGAGTTACAACCGGCCAGCCGGCCAAGAGACTTCGCGTCCTCGTCGCCAAGATCGGGCTGGATGGTCACGACCGCGGCGTCAAGATTGTTGCCCGTGCACTGCGCGACGCAGGGATCGAAGTGATCTACCTGGGTATTCACAATACCCCGGCTGAAATCGCCAGTTCCGCGCTGCAAGAAGACGTGGACGCCATCGGTCTGTCCATCCACTCTGCCGCCCATATGACGTTATTCCGTGAAGTGATGAAGCTTCTGAAGACGAACAAGGCAGGGAATGTCGCCGTTTTTGGCGGCGGCATAGTTCCTGCGGAGGACATTGCGAAACTAAAAAAGCTCGGTGTGAAGGAGATCTTCACTCCAGGCGCGCCGCTGGAAGAGATCGTTAAGTTCGTGAGGTCGATTAAACCAGACAGAGACAGAGATAAGAGACAGAGACAGAGATAAGCCAGGAGTCAGAAGTCATAATCGAAAATCTAAAATCGAAAATCCAAAGAAAGGGACGGTGGCAGTAACAGAAGGAAATAGGGAGCAGGGAGGGTCTCTGTCTCGAATCTCTGTGTCTATCTGTAGTTGTTTTTATGGACTTTGATTTGACAGAGGAGCAGGAACTTCTCCGGCAGACGGTGCGGGACTTTGCCGAGGCTCACATCGCGCCCGGAGCGCCGGCGCGTGACGAAGCGGCGCGTTTTCCCAGTGAATTGATTGGCGGGATGGCCGGTCTGGGCCTGTTGGGCATCAACATTCCCGCAGAGTATGGGGGCGCCGGATTAGACGCGCTGAGTTCGGCGCTGATTGTCGAAGAGCTTGCCCGGGTTGATGGCGCGGCCGCTTTGATTGTGGCATCGCACAACTCCCTTTGCTGCGCCCACATATCCAGCTACGGAAACGGAGAACAAAAGAAAAAATATTTACCTTCTTTGGTCAGCGGAGGAAAACTCGGCGCGTGGGCGCTGACCGAGCCAAGTTCGGGCTCAGACGCCGCCGCTCTAAAAAGTCGCGCAACCCTCGAGGGTGATCATTGGGTGCTTAACGGCGCGAAGCAGTTCGCGTCCCAGGGCTCTACGGCCGGCGTCTACGTGATTATGGCAGCAACGGATCCGTCGCGAGGCAGGAGAGGCATTTCGGCTTTCATCGTCGAGCGAGGAACAGCCGGGCTAAACGTCGGTAAGATCGAAAACAAGCTGGGCGTTCGGGCTTCCGATACGGCGGCGCTGCATCTGGATAATCTCCGCGTGCCCAAGGAGAACCTTCTCGGTGATCTCGATGAGGCTTTTGGCGATGCGTTGCGGATTCTCCAGGGCGGACGCATTGGAATCGGCGCGATGGCGGTTGGGATCGCGCGCGGAGCGCTCGAAGAATCGATCAAGTATGCGGCAGCGAGAAAACAGTTCGGTAAGGCGATTACGGAATTTGAGGCGATCCAATGGATGATGGCCGATATGGCGACCGAAATCGATGCCGCGCGTTTGCTGGTGCATCGCGCCGCGCGCTTGAAAGATACGGGACGGCCTTTCGCCACGGCTGCTTCAGAGGCCAAGCTTTACGCCGCCGAAGCGGCCATGCGAGCCACGACCAAGGCCGTCCAGATTCACGGCGGTTATGGGTATCTCAAGGATCTTCCGGTGGAGCGCTATTTTCGGGATGCGAAGCTCTGCGAGATCGGCGAGGGAACTTCCGAGGTTCAACGGATGATCATAGCGAAGGAGATGTTGAGGGGCGGCTAGAAATTAGAAGTCAGAGATCAGAGGTCGGAGGTCGGAGACGGCGGGGAGCAAGGAGCATGGAGCAAAGGGCAAAGGAAAAAAGCAGAGATCAAATGATCTCTGACTGTCTGGGCTATTCAGATTGACCTCTGACTTCTGACATCTGACCTCTGGGTTTCGTTATGTCCTCCGACCTCGCTCGACAGATTCTCAAAGGCGACCATCGCGCCGTCGCGTCGATCATCAGTCTGATTGAAGACGGCCATCCTAAGGCGACCGGCGTTGTAAAAGCCCTTTATGCGCGCACTGGCAGAGCGCACGTGATCGGCGTGACGGGCGCGGCCGGCACGGGGAAGAGCAGTCTCATCGATCGGTTAATCGCCGAATACCGGCGGCGGAAGCGAAGGGTCGGAATTTTGGCCGTCGATCCGACCAGCCCTTTCTCAACCGGTGCCGTTCTCGGGGACCGGATTCGCATGCGCGATCATTTTCTCGATAAAGACGTTTTCATTCGAAGTTTTGCCACTCGCGGGAGCACGGGTGGTTTGGCAAGGCCGATTCGCGACGCCATTCATCTCCTGGACGCGATGGGAAAAGACGTCATCATCGTCGAGACGATAGGTGTGGGACAAGACGAACTGGACGTCGCTACTTTGGCTCAGACGGTGGCGGTCGTGCTGATGCCGCAGGCGGGAGATGAGGTTCAGGGGATGAAGGCGGGGTTCGCGGAAATCGCAGACATTCTCGTCGTCAATAAAGCCGATCTTCCGGGCGCGGACGAGACGGTTCGCCAACTGAAAGCGTTGTTCGCCGATTCAGATTCTCTGGTCGTGGCCACTTCCGCCCTCAAAAACCAGGGCGTCCGTTTGCTGGTGGATGGCATCGAAGAACGGCGGACGATGAGTCTCAGAAACGGCGGCGATGAAAAAAGGCGCCTCTCCTTGTGCCGGCACGAACTGCTTTCGCTTTTGCGCGCGCGCGTGTTTGCCGAAGCGACAAGAAGGATCGGTGACGATTCGTTGGAAGATATCGTCCGGCTTGTTGCCGAGCGGCGGATGGATCCGTACAGCGCCGTCGATCAGATTGCGAAAAGACTGGGTTAATAGAGGCAACTGCAAATGGAAAGGTTCGAGTTTGGCGGGGAAGTCGTCTGGCGGCCGACGCCGGAGTATGCAGAGAGAAGCCGGCTGAAGCTTTTTATGGACCGGCATGAAATCGCAAGCCTCGACGAGCTGATGCAGCGTTCTACGGGCGATCTCGACTGGTTCTGGAGATCAGTCCTGGAAGACCTCCGGATCGAGTTCTACCGGCCCTATTCGAAGATTTTTGACGTATCGGGCGGGATCGAATGGACGCGCTGGTGTGTGGACGGCGAAATGAACATCGTTCACAACTGCCTGGACAAATGGATCGGAACACCGACTCAGGACCGCGAGGCCATTCGATGGGAAGGGGAAGAGGGCGCCACTCGGACTCTCGCCTATGGAGATCTTTACCGGGAGGTGAATCGCCTGGCGAACGCGCTGCGCGAGCTCGGGATCAAGAAAGGCGACGTGATCGGCCTCTATATGCCGATGGTGCCGGAGATCGCGGTAGCCCTGTTTGCCATTGTCAAAATCGGCGCCATCGTTCTTCCGCTGTTTTCAGGCTACGGATCTGGTGCGCTCGGGACGCGTTTGGCCGACGCGGAAGCCAAGCTCATATTCACGAGCGACGGGTTTTGCCGGCGCGGGCAGACGGTCCGTATGAAGCCGATGGCCGACGAGGCCATCGCGGGTGTTCCTTCGATCCGGCATGCGATTGTTTTGCGGCGGCTGAATCTAGACGTCCCGTGGGTCCCGTTTCGCGATTTATGGTGGCACGAGATAACCGCGGGACAGCCGGACGATGCAGACACCGAACACACCGGCGCCGAGGACCCTCTCATGATCATTTATACATCAGGAACGACCGGACGGGCGAAAGGCGCCGTTCACTCGCATTGCGGTTTTCCTGTAAAAGCCGCGCAAGACATGGCGCATGGTCTCGACGTGCGGGAGTCCGA
Organism: Binatia bacterium; assembly: GCA_050735975.1. Lineage (GTDB taxonomy): Bacteria > Desulfobacterota > Binatia > UBA9968 > UBA9968 > DATMBL01. The sequence continues at coordinate 13,320 of JBOHVS010000333.1, forward strand.
CCGCGTCTATTGGGTGACGGATATGGGCTGGATGATGGGACCGTGGGAAGTGTTCGGCACAACCCTCCTCGGAGCGACGATGATTTTCTATGACGGCGCGGTCGATTACCCCGCTGGGGATCGTCTCTGGTCACTGGTCGAATCTCACTCCGTGACGGTCCTCGGCGTCTCCCCGACTCTGGTGCGCGCGCTGATGCGCGGCGGCGACAGGCCCGCGGAAGGTCACGATCTCTCGACACTGCGCATTTTGGGCTCCACCGGCGAACCATGGAATCCGGAACCCTGGCGCTGGCTTTTCGAGAACATTGGTAAAAGGCGCTTGCCGATTATTAATTACTCCGGAGGCACCGAGGTCTCGGGCGGCATCGTGATGGGAAATGTGCTTACACCCATGAAGCCCTGTTCCTTCGCCGGTCCGATTCCGGGGATGGCCGCGGACGTTGTGGATGAAAACGGGGCGTCTGTGCGGAACCAGGTCGGCGAGCTGATCGTCAGAAAACCATGGATTGGCATGACGCGGGGTTTCTGGAGGGACCGGGATCGTTATCTCCAAACCTATTGGTCGCGCTTTCCTAATGTATGGGTCCATGGCGATTGGGCGGCCATCGATCAAGATGGACTCTGGTATATCTTGGGCCGCTCCGACGATACGATCAAAGTTGCCGGCAAACGCGTCGGGCCGGCTGAGATAGAGTCTATTCTGGTTGCCCACCCTGCGGTAAGCGAAGCTGCCGCTATCGGGGTTCCCGATCCCGTTCGCGGCGAAGCCGTAGTTTGTTTCTGTGTGCTAAAGCCGGGAGAAGAATTCAATCCGTCACTGGCGGACGAGCTTAAAGAAAAGGTAGCCCATTCTCTTGGAAGGCCGCTGAAGCCCGACGTTGTTAAATTTGTCGCCGATTTGCCGAAGACGCGCAATGCCAAAGTGATGCGACGCGTCATCCGTGCCGGGTATTTGGGCCAGGATGCGGGTGACCTCTCTGCTTTGGAAAATCCACAGTCGCTACAAGAGATTCGAAGATCGGTATAGATCGCCGTCTATGTCAGCCGCGGGTAGTGGTTCAGTTACAATCAGAGTCTACCGTTGCATCAGGAAAGATTCCTCGCTCCCGCTCGGAATGACACGTAAAGGATTTGTCATCCCGAACGAAGTGAGGGATCTTGGGCCAAATTGAACCACTACCCAGCCGCGGCATATCCGACCGCGCGAGCCGGTTCAACAAAACAGGAGTGAATAAATGGCAAAGATTATGGCAAACGTGTTGAAGGCCGTTGGCAACACTCCTCTTGTCCGCCTCAACCATGTTACGGCAGGTTTGGCTCCAACGATCTGCGCCAAGGTTGAGGCCTGCAATCCCGGGCGCAGCGTAAAGGACAGAATCGCGCTTGCGCTGGTCGAGGAGGCAGAGCGGAACGGGCGACTGAAACCGGGGGGAACGATCGTGGAGCCTACTTCAGGGAACATGGGCGTAGCGCTCGCGATTGTCGCGGCGGTCAAAGGCTATAGATGCATCTTTACCATCCCCGACAAAATGAGCATCGAAAAGATTCGCCGCCTGCGGGCATTCGGAGCGGAGGTCGTTGTGACACCGACGGCGGTTCCCCCTGAATCGCCGGAGTCCTATTATTCGGTCGCGCGACGGCTGGCCGATGAGATTCCAGGCGCATTTTTGCCCATGCAATATGACAATCCCAGTAACATGGATGCGCACTACGCCTCTACCGGCCCGGAGATTTGGCAACAGACCGACGGTAAAATCACTCACTTCGTCGCCGGAATGGGAACGGGCGGGACAATCTCGGGAGCCGCGAAGTATCTAAAGCAGCAAAATCCTAGGTGCACGGTTGTCGGAGTGGACCCGGAGGGGTCGATTCTCGCCAAAGTTTTCAAGAACGAAAAGTGGTCGTGGAGCGATTCCCATCCCTACAAGGTGGAAGGCATTGGAGAAGACTTCGTACCTAAAAATTTGCGTTTTGAGTACATCGACAGCGTGGTCACGGTCTCTGACCGCGACTCGTTTTTGATGGGCCGGCGGCTTACAAGAGAAGAGGGGCTGTTTTGCGGCGGCTCTTCCGGCACGGCGGTTGAGGGAGCGCTTCGATACGCGCGCGAGCAACCGCTGGGAAAGAACGATCTCGTTGTCGTCATGCTTCCGGATGCCGGGGAGATTTACCTGTCCAAAATGTACTCCGATGAGTGGATGAAACAGAACCAGTTCCTTGGAAAAAGCGTGCAGGTCGGTGAAATCCTCGCAAAGAAAAAGCGAAAGGTTCCCGAGCTTCTCTCGGTCGAAGTGACATCCACAGTGCGCGAGGCGATCGCAGCCATGAACCGTTTCGGCGTCTCTCAACTGCCCGTATTCGATAAGGGCAATCTGGTCGGTTCGTTGAGCGAGACCGCGCTCTTTCAAAAAACCATCGAGACTCCCGACGTGATGGGGCTTACGGTCGGCGTCTTGCTCGAGCCGCCGTTTCCAACCGTCGGGCTTGAAGAGGACGTCGAGGAGATCGTCAAGTTGCTCAAGTCTTCACCGGCGGTTCTTATCCGAAGCGAGACAAAGTACCGGGGAATCGTGACGCGCTTTGACGTCGTTCAGCGACTAGGTGAGCGGCTGTAATGCGAGTGAAAAAGCGCGGTGACTCCGTGCTCCGGTTTGCCACGCGTGCCATTCACGTGGGCCAAGAGCCCGAACCTGCCACAGGGGCTATCACGATCCCGATCTATCAAACCAGCACCTTCGCGCAGAGCGAGCCCGGCGTCCACCAGGGCTATGATTATTCACGGACCGACAACCCAACGCGCACGGCGCTGCAGAAAGCGCTCGCGAGTCTCGAGGCGGCCAGATACTGCCTCACGTTCTCCTCGGGCATGGGCGCTGGGACCACGGCGATGCTGACGCTCAAACCGGGGGATCACGTCATCTCCTCGCGGGACGTGTACGGTGGCACGTATCGGCTTTTTGAGCGGGTGCTCAAAGACTTCGGCCTCACTTTCTCGTTTGTCGAAACGTCGGACCTCAATGAGATCGAGCGGGCGTTAACGAAGCGCACGCGTTTGGTATGGATCGAGTCGCCGACAAACCCGCTCCTTCGGATCACCGACATTAGAGGAGCCGCGAAAATCGCGCATCGCCGTGGCGCGCTGTGTTTGGTCGATAACACCTTTGCGTCGCCTTTTTTTCAGCGACCGCTGACACTCGGCGCGGACCTGGTTCTCCATTCGACGACCAAATATATCGGCGGACATGCGGACGTCGTTGGCGGCGCAATCTGTCTGAACGAGCGCGGGCTTTACGATCGGCTCAAGTTCCTGCAGAACGCCGCCGGAGCGACCCCTTCGCCTTTTGATTGCTTCCTCACTTTGCGCGGAGTAAAGACGCTGGCGTTGCGCATGCGCGAACATGAGAAAAATGCGACTCGGATTGGCGCGTTTTTGAAGGATCATCCACGAGTGCAACGGGTTTACTATCCAGGATTGGCGAGCCATCCGGGCCACGACGTGGCTGCTTCTCAAATGGATGGATTCAGCGGAATGTTATCATTTGAAGTAAGAGGCGGCCTCGCCGAGGCGCGCAGCGTTTTGCGGCGTTTGAAGATTTTCAAGATCGCGGAAAGTCTAGGCGGCGTGGAGTCTCTCGTCGAGCTGCCCGCGATCATGACCCACGCATCGGTTCCCGAAGAAGAGCGAAGGAAAGCGGGACTCGACGACGGGCTTATCCGGTTATCGGTCGGTATCGAAGACGTGGACGATCTCATCGGAGATTTGAAACAGGCGATGAACCATCCACGAAGGAAATAGGTCGCGCTCAAACACGCGTCAGTTGGGACCTTGAGCGCAACGCGGAGCAATTTTTAGCGCCACTGAAGCATGCGCGTTTTCATCCGTCCTGTAAACCGGTAAGCTGTTTGGTCATCGGGGTTTCGTGTCACCTTGGTCTTCTTGCCTCAGTCTCGCCCCCCGGTCCGCCAATCAATTCAACTCGCACCGGAGCGATGCCGTCTTCTATGATCCCGAGCGCTCGAGCCGCCGCCTGCGATAGATCGATGATTCGGCCGTCCACGTAGGGACCCCTGTCGTTGATCTCCACTTCGACGGATTTGCCGTTCCCTAAATGAGTAACCCGCGCTCTGCTACCAAGAGGAAAGGTTCTATGGGCGGCGGTAAGTTTTCCCTGATCGAAGATCTCTCCGCTGGCAGTTTTTTTGCCGTGAAATCCCGGCCCGTACCATGAAGCCTCGCCGGTGTGCACTTTAACCAGGGAGGGCTTAGGGGTGTGGGGCGTGATCCCGGCCTTCCGTTTTTCTGTGGGGTCGGGGCGGATCGAAACAGTCTTGATCATGTCGTTCGACGTCCCTGGTACAATCGCGCAGCTCTGCGCGATCGACGACAGGATAAAAATGATGAGCCATTCGACGTGACGGCGCGGATTGCGGCTCCACAATCCGCTATATGTCGGAAAGGAGTTCATCGGTATTCAGGCTGTTGAAAAAGGCTCGCCTGCTTCCTGTCTGCGTGCGACGCACAGGCAGGCGTTGCGCTCGACCGCCTCGCTTCAACGTATCGCATAAGTTACGCCTCCAGCCTGTCCTGAGCGGAGCCGAAGGATCGATTTCTCGCGCGCCTCGCATCTGAGGCCTTTTTGAACAGCCTGTGAAAGAATTTTTCAACACTCTGGTATTATGCCAACCCCTCGGACGCAATCGTTGGGCCAAATTCTGATTGCTGTGAAACTTCAAGACATTATTCGACTGGAGGGAAATTAGCTGACTGCGAAGAAACCGGTTGGCACATCCAAGCGCGGCCGCGTTGTACCAGTCTTGCAACCGGGCCCTCGATCTGTCTTAGGAACGAGACACGGTTCGGGTTGTCACTGGAAATCAGCTCGCGAATAAGTAGAAATGTATAAATACAGGAAATTAGACGTGATGCCTAATCAAACAGTCGAGCTTTGGCGTCCAACTCGATCATCGATCCCTTTGGGAGACTGATTTCAATCGACTCTTGGCCGGCGGGCCTGCTTCTCCAGCAGAGCGGCCAGTTCGGCCAGGTGCTCTTCTTCCGCGGCGAGGACCCCTTCGAGCATGCGCCGGCTCGCTGCATCATCGCTGCCGAAGCAGTTGATCATCTCGCGATAGCTTTCAATCACCACCAGCTCCGCCACCAGATCTTCCCGGATCATGTCGATCAGCGATTCTCCCTCGACGTACTCTGAATGGCTGCGGCTCAGCATCCCTTGGGGAGAGAAATCGGGTTCGCCCCCTAACTGTACGATGCGGGCCGCGATTCGATCAACATGGGCTTGTTCGGCCTTCACGTGCTGGTGAAATTCGTCGGCGACTGCCTGCGCGTTCATGCCCGACGCCATGAAGT
>JBOHVS010000334.1:0-8353 GCA_050735975.1 Binatia bacterium
GCGCGCGACTGGAACTGGCACAATGTGATCGGCTTCTGGTCGTCCGGCGTGCTGGTGGTCCTCACGCTGACTGCCACCGTCATGTCTTACCAATGGGCCAACGACCTGCTCTACACGTTGACGGGCAGCGAGCCGCCGGCCCGTTCACAAGGCCGGAGTTCGACGGCGCCGGCGCAGCGTCGCAGCGACAGCGAAGAACTGCGCGCGGCAAGCTTCGACGCGTTTCTCGCACGCGCCGAAAAACAGGCTCCCGGCTGGGTCATGATGAGGATGCGCCTGCCGCCGCACGGCAATGGGCCGGTCAGGCTCTTGATTCAAGAGCCGACAGCGCCGCATATCTTCGCGCGCTCGCAACTGGTGCTCGATCGCTCCAGCGCCGATGTGGTCAAATGGGAACCCTACGCCACTGCCAGTCTGGGACGAAAGTTAAGAATTTGGGCGCGCGGGCTGCACACGGGCGAGGCTCTCGGTTTTGCCGGACAAACCGTCGCCGGCCTGGCATCGCTGGGGGGCTGTTTCCTGGTTGGGACGGGTTTCGCCATGGCCTGGAGGCGCTTCCGTTACCAAAAACGCGAAGCAGACGAGGTGCCGATCGAGGAATCCGTGACGGCGCGGGTTGAAATCAATCCCGCAGGTGTCCAACCCATACCGCGGATCGATGAAACATCAATGGAGTTATCGAGTATCGAGATGGAAGAAACGAACTCTACCGCAACCAATGCCCACGCTCACAACGGCCGCAAGGACGCTTGCACCGCATGGCCCGGGGCGCCCTACTACGGCGATTCGGCATTGATTCTTTACGGCACGGTCACCGGCAACGCCGAAACGCTGGCGAACAGACTGGCAGCGATGCTGCGCGGAGCCGGAATGACCGTGCGGCTGCGAGACATGGTTCGCTGCCAACCGCACGTGTTGACACAGGCGAAATGCGTGCTGATCGTGATCAGCACCTACGGCGACGGCGAACCGCCGGACGACGCCGCGCCGTTCTGGGAAGCTGTGGTGCACGGCAACAGCCTTGATCTGCGCGGTACTAGGTTTTCCGTGCTCGCGCTGGGCAACACGACGTACGATCACTTCTGCAAGTGCGGTCGCGATTTCGATGCCGCCCTGGAGCGCCACGGCGCGACCCGAATCTATCCGCGGGTCGACTGCGACGTCGATTACGACACGCCGGCCAAACGTTGGTTAGATGGAGTGATGGCGAGCCTACGACAAAACAACCACGCCGCTTTGTCCGCATGAACCATCAAAAGGAGAGGAAGGGACCCACTTCGGTGAAAAGCCCGGCGGCAGCCGGAGTGGAAAGTTCCACAGCACGCTGTCGTTCGTGCAGCAAGATGGCATTCGCTGGACCGACAAACGTTGATTTAAGAACTGACGGGTAAGCATTGTCTAGCTCTTCTTGAAAATCTGCTGCGCGAGATAGTTCTCGTAGCCGACCTCCTTGATCTGATGAAACTGGGCTTCGATCCAGTCGATGTGGCGCTCTTCGTCGACGACGATGTGTTCAAGCAGCTCTCGAGTGGCGTCGTCTCTCTCGTCGAGACAGGTCTTGATTCCAGGCTTGAGAACCGTCAGTGCCGCCTGCTCCAGACTAAGGTCGTTCTCTAACTGTTGCTTGACGTTCGATCCCACCTGGATCTTGTCATAAGCTTGGACGTTCGGCACTCCTTCTAGAAAAAGTATCCGTTCCATGAGCTGATCGGCGTGTTTCATCTCGTCAACGGACTCTTTCCAGTGCACGGCGGCGAGCACTTCGTAGCCCCAATTCTTGCACATTTTCGAGTGGATGAAATACTGATTGATCCCGGTAAGTTCTTTCCGCAGCACATCGTTCAGGACTTTGATGACGTCGACGTTGCCTTTCATAAGCCCTCCTCCTCGTGTAGTCTCTTGCCTACATTACCGCAGCCGCGGGAACGAACAAAGCACCGCGGTCAATGCTCTCTTAAAGCGAACAAATTTTCGACGTTGCGAGTGGTCGTTTCAGCCACTTCTTCGAGACTCAGTTCCTTCACCCTGGCGATCGTCTCGGCGACAAATCGCACGTAAGCGGGTTCGTTGCGTTTCCCGCGAAAGGGCACTGGCGTAAGGTAAGGCGAGTCGGTCTCGACGAATATCCGCTCCAATGGAACTCTCCGAACGACATCCCTGAGGGCATCGGCGTTTTTAAAGGTGATGATACCCGTGAAAGAAAGATGGAATCCCAGGCCCAGGTATCTTTGTGCCGCGGCGTAGTCACCCGTAAAACAATGAATCACGCCGCGGACCTGCCCGGCTCCTTCACGCCGGAGCAGATCGGCCACGTCTTCATGCGCGTCGCGCTCGTGCACCACCAGAGGCAATCCGGTCTTCCGCGCCATCCCGATAAACCGGGCGAAGATATTGCGCTGAACATTATGAGGCGAGTGGCTGTAATAGAAATCCAAACCGGTTTCGCCGACAGCGATGACCTTGGGATTGGCGGTGAGCTTCTCTAGTTTTTCAAGCTCTTCTTGGCCGACATCTTTCGCATCGTGAGGATGCATGCCGACGGTCGCATAGAGCGCAGGATGCGACTCAGCCAGCGCCAACGCGGCTTCGTTACTCGAGAGGTCCCCGGCTCCTCCGACCACGATAATTCGCTCTACCCCGGCTTCTCCGGCGCGCTGCACGATCGCTTCTATCTCCCCGGCGTACTCCGGTCCCTGAATATGGGCGTGGCTGTCGATCAGCCCCAGATTTTCTCCCTGGGCCATAACGTTGCGAGTTACGCTTCGGCGGGCAATTCGATGCGCGGAAACAGCACCTTGGGTCCTTGCACCTTGTAACCGGGTTCAAAGAATTTACCCCAAGGAGCATCCGGCGAGCGAATAAATGAGCTAGCACTAATGCCGGGCGGTACGTCAGGGATAGCGAGAAGCACCTGCAACTCTCTGCTCGTGTCCGGTAGAAACGGCGCAAGTAGTCGGGAGAGCGTTCGGAGTACCTCCAGAAGATGGTGCAACACCTCCCCCACCCTCGGGCGCTTGGCGGAATCTCTATAAAGGGTAAAAGGCGATGTTTGAACAATGTAACGATTCGCATGGTCAATGGCCGCCCAAACTGACTCTAACCCCCGGTGAAACTGAAGTTCAGACATATAGCGATTCAGGTCCGTCTCGGCCTGAGCGAACTTATCTCTCAACTCTCGATCTTCGGGTGCCCAAATTGCTCCCAAGGGTTGAACCGCGCGCTCGAAGTACTTGTCCTGCATCGCAAGAACGCGGCTGACGAAATTTCCGAGATTATTCGCCAGATCGGCATTAGTCCGAGTGGTCAAGGCCTCTAGTGAGAACTTTGCATCCTGGCCAAACGCCATTTCGCGTAGAAGAAAATAGCGGAACGCGTCCATGCCGAACCGCTCCTTCATCTCCAAGGGCCGAACAACGTTACCCAAACTTTTCGACATCTTCCCCGAGTCCATAATCCAGTAACCGTGAACATTAAGACGCTTGTAGGGCTGCAACCCCGCGGCCTTCAGCATTGTCGGCCAGTAAATTGCGTGTGGTTTAAGTATGTCTTTGGCAATAAAGTGATTGGCTTTAGGCCAAAATAAGTCAAAGCTTTCCTCGCCCTTGTGTTTGAGCGCGCTGACATAATTAAGCAGCGCATCGAACCATACGTAAGTTACGTATTTTGAGTCGAACGGCAGCGGAATGCCCCATTTCAGTCTGCTGGTCGGGCGAGAAATGCAAAGATCTTCCAAAGGCTCGCGAAGGAACGCCAGCACCTCGGTTCGATATCGCTCCGGCTGAATAAACCCTGGATTTGACTGCAGGTGGCTAATCAACCACTCCTGATATTTGCTCATACGGAAGAAGTAATTTTTCTCGCTGATATAATCAGGCTCTTTCTGGTGGTCGGGGCACTTACCATCGACTAACTCTTTGTCCGTGTAGAAACGTTCGCATCCGTAGCAGTAAAAGCCACCGTACTCACCGAAATAGATGTCGCCGGCATCGTAGATTTTCTGCAATACTCTTTGCACGAACTCTTTGTGGTAGGAATCGGTTGTCCTGATAAAATGATCGTATTCGATACCGCATTGTTTCCAGGTCGAGCGGAAAAGACTGCTGATACGGTCCGCGTAAGCCTCCGGCTCCGTGCCGTTTTCCTTAGCCGCCTGGGCGATTTTGTCCCCGTGCTCGTCGGTCCCTGTAAGCAAGAAAGTGTCGTAGCCGATCGAGCGGTAGTAGCGCTTCACCGTATCCGCCACAATCGTGGTGTAGGTATGACCCAGATGCGGCTCTGCGTTGACGTAATAGAGAGGGGTTGTAATGTAGATTCTTTCCATCAGCGCCCCTCGACCGGTCCGAACAGCAAGTCCTCGATCGCCATCCGGCGGTTCACGTTTCTGTGAATTTGCCGCGCGGCCTCCACCGTTTGCGAAACCGACGAGAGAAGTTGTTCAAGTCCAATTTCCGACGACTGCTTTTCGATGTGACCGATCATGTTCAGGTTAACGATCTCTTCCGGGCTTTGCGTCACAGTGTAGATCACGAGGTCACGGTACCAACTGCCGGCCCATTCTAAGAACTTCAGCGATTCGTCTCGATTGCCGGCAATTGCTTCGGCGGCAGCCATCGCCGCGCGGTAATCTCCCGCGCTCAGAGAGGAAAGCATCTCCACCCAGATCTGTCTCTTTTCAAGTAATTCTCCCTCTTCGAGCGTGATGGCTACGCCCAAACTCCCCATCGCCAGCGCCGCCAAATCACTGGCCGCTTCGGGCGCCTTACCTTTGGATACCAGGTATTCCGCGATTAAGCCTCTTTTTAAGGGACCGAAGGAAAGGCTAAGGCAACGTGACCGCACAGTCGGCAACAAGCCGCCGGCGGCTGCTGCGATCAATACAATCAGCGACTCCTTAGGCGGCTCTTCCAGCGTCTTTAACAGCGCATTTTGCGCCGGGCCGTTCATGAGCGTAGCAGGATCAATGATGGCTACTTTTCCTCCACCGGAAAAGGAGCGGTAAAACAGTTCCTTTTCGAGCTCACGAACCTGTTGAATGCTGATCTCCTTCTTTCCCGATAGCGGCTCAATGAACCGAACGTCCGGATGATTACCTTTCCGTATGCGCACGCAGGCAGCGCAACGGCCGCAGAAATCGTCCTCGATTTCCACGCAGTGAATGGCCTGAGCCAGAGAAAACGCGACGGTCCTCTTACCGACGCCGTCGGGGCCCACGAATAAATAGGCATGATGCAACCTGCGTTTCTTCAACGCAACGCGCAACGTTTCAAGCTGCCTTCGATGCCCGATGATCTCGGCAAAACCCATACTCTGTTTTATATCAGCCCTGAGTGGCAAAGCCTATCTACATCGGTTTTCGATCAACGATCGTCTTAATTTGTTCGAAAACCTCTTGAACAGACCGGGATGCAGGGATCACACAAAATCGCTCCGGCTCCGAACGCGCCATTTTTAGAAAGCCCCGGCGTACCCGTTCGTGAAATTCGATTTTCTCGCGCTCAAATCGATCTTCACGGATTCCGCTGAGGCCCGCTTGGGATTGGCGCTGAGCCGTTCTGGACAGGCCGACTTTCACGCCGCAATCAAATAAAAAAGTCAGATCCGGCTTGATACCCCGACTGGCCATCTCGTTGAGGCGTCCGAGCAGTTCGAGGTCGATTCCGCGTCCATAGCCCTGATAGGCGAGCGTTGAGTCCGTATAGCGGTCACAAAGTACGATCTTCCCTTGCTCGAGCGCCGGACCAATGACTTCCTGGATATGCTGCGCCCGGTCAGCCAGATACAAAAAAAGTTCGGCTGGCGAGGCAATCGGCTGTTTACCTACCTCCAGTAGGACTTGCCGGATGAGATTTCCTAATGAAGTCCCCCCGGGCTCCCGAGTCACGATACAGGGCTTACCGACCTCCAAAAGGTGCTGTTGCAGCAACTTGAGCTGCGTAGACTTGCCTGTCCCGTCGCCGCCCTCAAAGGTTATGAAGCGGACCATAGAAATGATTGAGATCAGAGCCCGCGTGCATTCACGGACCCCGATAGTTTGAATGAACGTATCCGGTAGGATACGAAAGGAGCGCTAGCTCTTGCCTTCGCCCAACAGCAGATTAATGCCGTTGATGAGCTGGGTGCTTGTGAACGGCTTGGTGATATAGTAATCGGCGCCGAGCTTGTACCCGCCTAGAACATCCTCGTATTGAACCTTGGCCGTCAACAAGATCACAGGGACTGAAGCCGTATCGGACAGGCCTTTAAGACGGGTTAGCACTTCTAAACCGTCCATCTCAGGCATCATTATATCAAGGATGATAAGATCCGGCTTTTCGGTTTTTAACAGGTTGAGCAGTTCCTGACCGCTGGAAGCGCTAAAGACGTTGTAGCCTTTCCCCTCCAAAATGGTCTTGACAATCGTAACAATGTCCGGGTTATCGTCAACAACCATAATGGTTTTTTTAGTGTCCATGATCTCCCCTCCAGCACCGAGGTCTCAGGTCGTCGAATCCAGCCATTAACCCACTGATATTGCGTAAAATCCTGCTCGCGGGCTGGCGCCGTGGGAGCCAGCCCGATACTCATTTCCTCTATTTTATCGGAAAAAACGCTTGTGGATAGACAATTTAGCATCTTCGCCCGAGAATGTAAATTAGTCTTGGCCGCGACGTGCAAACCAAACCGCTTTACCCCGTAACGCAAAACGCCCCACGTCAGTGCGAGGATGAAGGCTCTGAGCTTCCCGTAGTAACGCCCAAAGCTGAGGACGTAGTCTGTGCTACCGGTTATGGCGTCAACGTGCGCCAGTAATCCTGGGTGATAACGGTAGGGAGAAAACTGTACAGGCCATCCAAGAACGAAACGGGGATCAACTCCGCTGATCTGGCGAGTGCAGCTCGGCTGTATAGCACCCTTAGCGTGCCTTGTAAGTCTAGCATCAGGCGACCGCTTTCCGGCGTAGGATTGTTCTCATTCACGATGACGGAGCCGTAGATTTCCTTCATCTCGGTCCCGGCAAGTCTCAAGCCGACGTTGTCGCCGGTCACAACAATTAATCCTTCCCAGTGCAAGGAGCCGTTCACAATAAGATCCGCGTTTCTCACTACCAGTATGCCGGCCCCGTTGGAGCTACCGCTCAGGGTTACTGAGTCCCCCACTCCGGAAAGCCCATCAACACAGTGTATTTGAGGGTTCAATCGAGTCCCCCATGTCGGCCCGACAAGAGAGAGAATACCATCTGCCGGGACCGGCTGTTTCACTGCATTTGCATCATTGCACATTTGTTCGCCCAGCGTCGCCACCGCGCTACCCGGAAGGAAATCGCTGAGCGATACAGCGATGCCGGTAGCATTGTTGCCGGCGATATTGGCGCGTTGCTCACTGCTCAGCCGATTCCAGACTTCCGTAAGAGCCGGCTCGGCGGAAACCGAGATCCCCGGACGCGGTGTGGCGCCCGGCATAATTTGGCCATCTGCTGGATCGTGATCCAGACCGGAGATCGCAAAAGAATTGCCACCGAAACTGACCCCGCTGTTTCCTTTCAAACTTATGGCGCCATCCGCGAGATCGTACGTTTTCGTCATTCCCGTCTGAATCACCTGAGAAGAAGTTCCGCTTACCCCGACTGATCGAACCACCACGCGAGCAAGAACGGGCGAGACCCTGTTCGACGAGAGAAACGAAACGGAGAAGCTGCCCGTTGAAAAGTTTTGGCTACCATCCGCCGGGATTGGAGGATTGTTCGTGGCCAGAGTCAACTGTTGCTTGGCCCATGCGACCCCTGCCTCGGCAACGTAAAAAGTCTCCGTCGCCCTGCGCAGATTGGCCGTGACTCTAGAGTCGTTTTGCGTCGAGACAAACACCCCAAGCCCCACGGCCATCAAGAGAGACATGATGGTCAAGGAAATAAAAAGGACCATTCCTCGCTGGTTTCCCATCGTCCGCTCCCTGCCCCCTGGTCTTTGCTCTTACTCTTTGCTCTTAGCAGCTAACAAATTCGCAATTCGAAATCCACAATTCCTCAAAATTCCCTGCGCTTTGCTCTTTGCCCTTAGCTTTCGCTAAATCCGCAATTCGCAACCCGAAATCCACAATTCCTCAAGGCTCCTGTTCATTAGTAGTGTGGGAAAAACTCTGTTTAAGGCTGGTTAAAAAGATCTCAGAGGCGAGGCGCGCATTCCGAGCAGGTCGGAAGGCTAAGGCCGAGGTTGAGCTTAACCTTAACCTGAACCTCAACCTGCTTAAGCGGCGAGGCGATTGAGCGCAACGAAGCATATGGGTCTTTTTCAGCAGCCTGCCAGAGGAACCCCAGGACTATGGTCGATGCATTACAACATTATATGCATCACGCGCAAGCGAGCGGCCCAGAGTCTCA
>JBOHVS010000335.1:0-12255 GCA_050735975.1 Binatia bacterium
GTGGGGCGATGCCGATCTCGTCTTGATCGATGAGTCGCACAACTTCCGCAACCAAAACGCCCAGCGCTACGGAAAAATGGAAGAGATTCTGGGAGCCAGTGGCGGAAGGGGGCGCGACGGCGGACGCAAAAAGGTCATCCTGCTCACCGCGACTCCGATCAACAATGATCTCTTTGATCTTTACAACCAGTTTTGCCTGATTACCCGAGGCGACAGGAGCTACTTCGCATCCTCCGGGATCGGCGACCTTTACAGGTATTTCCTCAAGGCGCGGCGTGACTCCCGGTCGGGAGATGGCGTCTTTGCCCTCTTTAACCTGCTTGAGGAGATCGTCATCAGGCGCACACGGCCTTTCATCCGGATGGCCTATCCCAACGCAACCATCCGAAGACGGGAGCAGGATGGGACCTGGATTGAACAGCCGGTCCACTTTCCTGACCGGAGACTCAAGACCGTTTACTACAACCTCGAAGCCGCCTACACGGGCATTTACGACGAAGTCGTTTCGGGCATCGAGAGCTTGAAGTTAGCTCCGTATAATCTGGAAGACTATAAGAAGGCCGGGGTTGAGGTAGATAAGTTTGAGGCAGGACGAGAAGAGGCCCTCGTTGGGATCTTTAAAAGCCGCTATCTGAAACGCTTCGAGTCGAGCATCGAGGCTTTTCGCATAAGTGTTCGAAGGGGCCTCGCTTTCCTAAAAACTTTCGAGTCTTACATTCTCGATGGCCGCCTTATCAAAAGCACCGACTTCCATAAAATCCTCCGCTTTCTCTCCTCCGAAGACGAGGAGGACGATGCGACCCCGATCTCTCTGGCTGATGAAATCGACGCCAATGAAGAGGCGAGAGACTTCCTGGAAACATTGGGGACTATTGACCCAATGACGTATGACCTCAGAAAGCTGCATGAAGCGGTCCAGCACGACGTGGAGGTGCTTTCGCACATCTGGCAGCGGGTCAAAGACATAAAGCCTGAGAAAGACGCCAAGCTCACCCAGCTCAAAGAACTGCTTGCCAAGGAACTAAGAGGAAAGAAGATACTGATTTTTAGCTACTACAAAGACACGGCGCGTTATCTCTATCGCCATTTGGGCCACCCGGAAAATCCCGCTGCCGTGGCCTTTTGTAAAAAGCTCGGTGGTATAAATGTACGCCGAATGGACAGCGGCGCCGACACGAAAGAACGCTTGCGAATTATCCATGGGTTCGCGCCAAAGGCGAATGACAAACCCGAATGGATTGGAAGCGACAAAGAGATCAACGTCCTGATTTCGACGGACGTTCTTTCGGAAGGCCAGAATCTTCAGGATTGCGGCTATCTGGTCAATTACGATTTGCACTGGAACCCGACGCGGATGGTGCAGCGCGCCGGTCGAATCGACCGGATCGGGACCGACTTCCAAACGCTATGGATCTACAATGTGTTTCCCGATCAAGGACTGGAGCGTCTCCTGGGCCTCGTTCAAAGCCTGAACCTCAAGATTGCGGATATAGACCGTGCTGGTTTTTTGGATGCCAGCGTTCTGGGAGAAACGGTTCATCCCAGGAATTTTAATACTCTACGACGCATCCGCGAGGAAGATGGGTCGGTGATCGAAGAAGAAGAGCAATTTACCGAACTAGCGAGCAACGAGTTTCTCGCACAGCAACTAAAAGCGCTGATTGAGACCGGCGGTCAGGCAATGCTTGAGTCACTACCAGACGGAATTCACTCCGGATTAACCAAGGTTAGAGCTAGAGGCGTATTTTTCTATTTTCAAGCCCGTGCCGCTGACGGCGGAAAACTTCACTTTTGGAAATACTACGACTTGAAAGAGGAGAGGATCATCGACAACCGCTACATTGTTGCCAACCTTATTGCCTGCCAGAAAGACACTTTGCGCGTCGTTGATCCGGGATTGTTCCGATCTGCTTTCGATCTGCAGGAAAAGGTGATCGAAGATATCTTGCAATCCGAAGAAGAGAAAAGAGCCCTGGAAGTCGCGCCCCGTTCCGTTGATCCGATACAGCAAACCGTAGCCACGGCGCTCCAGTCGTACCTGAACCACCCCGACATCGACCGGCATCAAGCCATCGAAGCCATTCGGTTCCTTAACCAACCGATGTTAGCAGTTCAGGTTCGGACGCTTAGACAAATTTATCGAAACTTCCAAGCTAAAGGCGACATCAAGGTCTTTTTGAGCACGATCGAGGAACTCCGCAAAACATCAGGGGCCGAGCAGATGACAAGGGAATCTGCCGGAAAATTGAAGCGGTTTAGGCGCGAGGACTTGCGCCTAATTTGCTTTGACATCCTGAGTTCGGGATAGAAACTTACCGCAAAAGGCTCTAATCTCGCTACGGCGAGTGGCAGATAACGAAATTTCCTGTGTGCCAGCACAACTACAATCACACGTGATAGAAGCCAAGTGAAGCAGATTGCAATGGTTTTTCTCTTCGACCGCCACAATCGGCTGCTGGTCTATCTGCGCGATAATAAATCAGACATTCCATTCCCCGAACACTGGGATTTGTTCGGCGGACACTTGGAAGACGGAGAGACCCCGGAGGAGGCGCTGGTTCGGGAGGTGAAAGAAGAGTTGGGTCTTGATCTCAAGCGCTGGCAGTTCTTTCGAAGCTACGAGTGTCTTCAAGGCGATGCCTATCCGAATGTCAAACATCTGTATTGGGCAAAGATCGGCAAAAGTGCTGACGAACTGACGCTCTACGAAGGCCAGCGGCTGCGAAGTATCGAAGCCCACGAGCGCAACGGCATGAAATTCGCGAATGTCCTTGGCCAGATTCTCGAGGATTTTATCAAGGCCGGCTTGTGGCCATACGCTGTGGATAACTCGCGATGATAATTTTCTTTAATTTAATTGAGCAAGAAATTTCTTTGTGCTAAGTGAATAACTAACCCGATGGAGCACTCTCGTTTCGTTCACCTCCACTGTCACACCGAGTACAGCCTGCTGGACGGCGCCAACAAGGTTGACAAGCTCTTTGAGCGCATCAAGTCGCTCAGGCAGCCCGCCGTCGCCATGACCGATCATGGCAACATGTTCGGCGCGATCGAGTTCTATCGCGAGGCGATCAGCCATGGCGTCAAGCCGATTATCGGTTGCGAGATCTATGTCGCGCCGACGAGCCGGTTCGATCGCAAGGGCGTCGATAGGGGACCGAAGGAGTACAATAACCATCTTATCCTGCTGGCCATGAACAGGGACGGGTATCGCAATCTCTGCAAGTTGGTGTCCCTCGGCTATATGGAAGGCTTTTACTACAAGCCGCGCATCGACAAAGATCTGCTGAAGGAGTTCAACGTGGGACTGATCGCGTTGAGCGCTTGTTTGCAGGGCGAGGTATCGCAGGCTCTCTCCGCGGGGAATATCGAAAAAGCCAAAGCGGCCGCCGAAACCTACGCGTCCATCTTCGGCGACCGCTACTACGTCGAGATTCAGGACAACAAGCTCGGGGAACAGGAGAAAGTCAACCGGCTCCTTGTGGAATTGGCCAAAGACCTTTCGCTTCCCGTCGTCGCCACGAACGATTGCCACTATGGCGAGCGCGACGATTTCAACGCGCATGACGTGCTTCTCTGCGTGCAAACCGGCAAAACCGTCGAAGACGACAACCGGCTGAAGATGGAAACCGACGAGCTTTATCTTAAATCGGCCGAGGAAATGAAGCAGGGTTTCGAGTACTGTGCCGATGCGGTGGAGCGGACTCTGGAGATTGCCGGGCGTTGCAACGTCGAGATGGAGTTCGGCAAGTATCATTTTCCGACCTTCACGCCGCCGAAAGAGATCAGCCTGGGTGATTATCTGGACGAGCTTGCGCACGCCGGGTTGGTGGAACGGCTCGAGGGCGTGACCGATGCCGCGATTAGAAAAACCTATGAAGATCGGCTTGAATACGAGCTGGATGTCATCAAGCGGATGCAATTCCCCGGATACTTTCTTGTGGTCGCCGATTTCATCAATTACGCCAAAAACAACGGCGTTCCGGTCGGTCCGGGGAGAGGCTCATCGGCCGGCAGTCTGGTTGCTTACGCGTTGCGAATCACGGACCTCGATCCGATTCGACACGTGCTGCTGTTCGAGCGCTTCCTCAATCCAGAGCGGCGGTCGATGCCCGATATCGACGTGGACTTCTGCATCCGCGGCCGGGCCAAAGTCATCCAATACGTGAAAGACAAGTACGGCTCCGACCGGGTCGCGCAGATCGCCACTTTCGGAACCCTCAAAGCCAAAGCGGCGATCAAAGACGTCGGCCGCGCGCTAGGCTTGTCGTTTGCCGAGACCGACAGCATCGCCAAGCTCATCCCGGCGCCGAAGCAAGGCTTCGACTACCCGCTCACCGAATCGATCAAGATGGAGCCGCGGCTGAGCGAGCTGATCAAGAGCGATTCCCGGATCAAGACGTTATTCGATCATGCCTTGCGTTTGGAGGGACTGACGCGGCATGCATCCACCCATGCCGCCGGTGTCGTGCTGTCGAATTTGCCGCTGGTCGATCACCTGCCGCTGTTCGTCGATAAAGAAGGGGGTGTTGTTACCCAGTTCGACATGGGGAGCGTGGAGAAAATCGGCCTTGTAAAGTTCGACTTCCTCGGGCTCAAGACCCTCACCCTGATCTACGACTGTCTGAAGCTCATCGAAATCACCCGGGAGGTGAGAGTCGATCTGCAGCGTCTTCCACTGGACGATAAGAAAACGTACCGGCTGCTCTGCAACGGCAACACAACCGGCGTGTTTCAGCTTGAAAGCACGGGCATCCGCGAAATGACCGTGAAAATTCGCCCCAACTGTTTCGAAGACCTGGTCGCAATCCTGGCGCTCTACCGGCCGGGCCCGTTGGATAGCGGGATGGCGGAGGAGTACATCAAGCGAAAACACGGCAAAGAAAAGATCAAATACTTGCATCCTCTGCTCGAGCCCGTCCTCAAAGACACTTACGGAGTCATCGTCTATCAAGAGCAGGTCATGCAGATCGCTCAGGTGCTCGGGGGCTACACCATGGGAGACGCGGATATCCTGCGCCGCGCTATGGGTAAGAAAGATCCCGAAGAGATGGCCGCGCAGCGGGAGCGTTTCGTCGAAGGCGCGAAGAAAAAAAAGATCGAGGGCGACAGGGCGGGCGAAATCTTCGATCAGATGGAGACCTTCGCCCGTTACGGCTTCAACAAGTCGCATTCGGCCGCCTACGCGCTGGTTTCCTACCAGACCGCTTATTTAAAAACTCATTTTCCGGTGGAGTTTCTGTCCGCCTTGATGACCTCTGAAATGGGCGACACCGACAAGGTCATCAAGAATCTGGCGGAATGCCGCGAGCGAGACATCGAAGTGCTCGCGCCGGATATCAATGAAAGCCGCTCGGATTTTACTCCGGTCGGTGAAAAGATCCGTTTCGGGCTGGCGGCGGTCAAGAACGTCGGCGAAAAGGCGGTGGAGGTTATTCTCGAGAGCCGCGAAAAGGACGGACCGTTCGAATCGCTGTTCGACTTCTGCCGGCGCGTGGATCTTACGGCGGTTAACCGGCGGGTCATCGAGAGCTTGATCAAATGCGGCGCCTTCGATTCCACCAAGATCTCTCGGGCGCGGATGAACGGGGCCCTGGATGAGGCGATGAGGGCAGGCCAGGCTTTTCAGCGGGACATCCAGAGCAACCAGATCGACATCTTCGGACTGTTGGGTGGAGAAAGCAGGGGTTCGAAAAAGCCCGATAGCGGCTATCCGCAAGTCGAGGAATGGTCGTCGCAGCAGTCCCTGGGCTTCGAAAAAGAGGCGCTCGGCTTCTATATTACGGGCCATCCTCTGGATAAGTATGATCGGATCATCAAGAAGATATCCAGCGGCGCGATCAGCGACATCAAGGAAAAGCCATCGGCCGGAGATATCAGGATCGGCGGAGTGGTCTCTGCCCTCAAACTGAAAAACACCAAAAAGGGCGACCGCTATGCCGGGTTTCATCTGGAAGACAAGACGGGTTTTGTCGAGGTGATCGCGTGGCCCGATGTTTACCGAAAGAGCGTGGAGCTTTTGGGCGCGGATGATCCGATATTGGTCAAAGGGCGGTTGGAAGTGGGTGAAGAAAGAATCCAGGTCTTCGCCAACGAGATCACCCCGCTGGCCGAAGAAGCGGCCAAGGGGCGTGCCAACGGCAACGGCAAGCGGAACGTCCAGGACGAGAGAGTTCACCTCTATGTTCGCGAAGCCGAGCTCTCCAACGAAGAGTTGGTCCAATTGCGTGAAACCCTGCTCGAGCACCCCGGCCCGAGCACTGTTTTTCTCCATTTTGTCTCTCCTGCCAGGAGCGAAACGGTTCTCGAACTGCCGCACCAGGTGCGGGTTGCCTCGAGCCCGGAATTAGTGGAGACTGTAAAGAGGCTCTTTGGCATGCGAGTCACTTTTCATTCCGCTCAATCTTGAAGCCGGTCAATTCGAGTCAGCGCTATCTGAAGGAAACAGCCGTTCTGGTCGGCGTCGGGCTGCCGGCGTCCGGGGACGAAGTTCCTCTTGAATACAGTATCGAAGAGCTCGAGCGGCTCGCCGAAACAGCCGGCGCGAGAGTAGTCAAAAAGTTCGCCCAGCAACTGCGCAGCGTCACGCCCGCGACTCTGATCGGTCGCGGCAAGGTTGAAGAGATCCGAAGGTGTCTCGATGACCTCAAGCCTGATCTGATCATCGTTGACGAAGATTTGACTCCCGCCCAGCAGCGAAACCTGGAGGCCGCTTTCAAGGTCCGGGTCATCGACCGCAGCCAACTCATCCTTGATATTTTCGCCCAACGAGCCCGCAGCAACGAGGGAAAGCTGCAGGTCGAACTGGCTCAGTTGGAGTACCTCTTGCCGCGGCTGACGCGGCAATGGACCCACCTTTCCAGGCTCGGCGGAGGCATCGGCACCCGCGGTCCGGGCGAAACCCAGTTGGAAGTGGACAGGCGAAGAATTCGCGAACGGATCGGGCATCTAAAACGGCGGCTAAAAACGGTCGAAAGAACACGCTCGCTTCAGCGCAAGGAGCGAGACGAGGTGCCGTTCGCTACCGTAGGGCTGGTCGGATACACCAACGCGGGAAAATCGACCCTTATGAACGCGCTCACGCGCGCCGGAGTTTTGGTGGAGGACCGCTTGTTCGCCACCTTGGATCCAACCATTCGCTCGCTCCGATTGCCCAGCGGCGACAAAGTGATGATCGTCGACACGGTCGGCTTCATCAACAAAATTCCTCACTCGTTGATCGAGGCGTTCAAGAGTACCCTGGAGGAAGTACGGAAAGCGGATCTGCTGCTCCATCTTGTCGATCTCGGCAACCCGCTGTTCGACGAACAGATCCGGGTGATCGAGGAAGTGCTCAAAGACATCGGAGCGGGCGAGATTCCCGCCATCCTGGTTCCAAACAAGATCGATGCGGTGACGGATCTGCCGCTGGCCCTGTCCAGGCCTCGCGGCGTCGAAGCTGTATGTCCGATATCGGCTTTAACCGGCGCCGGCATCGGGCGTCTGTTGAAGCTGATCGGCATGGTGCTGGACAAAGAGAAAGAAGAGTTTCGGGCTTCGTTTGCGTCCTGGCAAGGCGGGCTGTTGTCGCTCCTCCGAGAACGAGGCAGGATCGTGAAGGAAACTTATGAAGGCGATCGGGTTCATGTGACGGCGTTGGTGAGTCCGAAACTGGCGGGGCAGATGCGGAAGATGATACAGGGGGAGGTTAAGGCTGAGGCTAAAGGGGAGATTCAAAACTCAACCTAAACCTGAACCTTAACCTGCTTTCGTAATCCGAACCGGCTCCATGCTCAACCTGCCGAATTTCCTGACTCTGATTCGTATTCTGACGATTCCGTTTTTTCTCATTGAACTTTCGGCGCACCGCTACCTGGCCGCGCTGATCGTGTTTATCATCGGCGGGGTGACCGATTTTTTGGATGGTTTCGCCGCCCGGCTCCTAAAACAGCAAACTGCGTTGGGGTCATATCTCGATCCCGTGGCCGACAAACTTTTGGTAATCACTTCTTTCGTAATGCTCGGTTTGGCGGGCGGCATACCGTCATGGTTGGCCGTGGTTGTGATCTCGCGCGATTTTCTGATTATCGTCGGCTACGGAACGGTATATTTCCTGGTTGAGCAGAAGTTTCACGTAAAGCCCAGTATCATCGGGAAGTGGAGCACGATGTTGCAGTTGCTCACCGTGGGTTTCGCGCTGGCGTTCCTGCACAACCCGCAGATTGTCAATCCGCTGTGGAAAGACCTTCTGATCGCCGCAACCGCGATCACGACCATGATCTCCGGCTTTCAGTATCTTTATCGGGGACTGATTTTGCTGCAAAACAAAGCCCCGTCACTGAAACGGCTGGGTTGACACCGGTGAAAAAAATTGGTAACAAAATCAGTCTGTTGCGCTACTCTCGTGAACAATGTATTTTAACTGTTTGGGCCTGGCGTGAAATCAATCATGACAACCATTTCATGACGCCTCGAACCGGTCGTACAGGCACGTAGCTCAGTGGGAGAGCGCTTCCTTGACACGGAAGAGGTCGGCAGTTCAATCCTGCCCGTGCCTACCATTTTCTGACATATAGATGGAAAATATCCGCGTTACATTACCCGACGGAAAATCCGTTGAGGTCCGCCGTGGCACTCGTTTGAACGAGATCGCGTCGTCAGCCGCCGGCAAAAACAATCTGATTGCCGCCAAAGTCGACGGTCGTCCCGTGGACTTGAACTGGTTGCTCGAAGAGGATTGCTCGGTGGAGTGGATCTCCATGGAAAGTCCCGATGCGCTCGACGTCCTGCGGCACTCCACCGCGCATCTCATGGCGCAAGCCGTTCAGAGCCTCTTTCCCGGGACTCAGGTGACCATCGGGCCGACGATTGAAGACGGCTTCTATTATGATTTCAAGCGAGAACAGTCGTTTTCACCGGAGGAATTGGAGAAAATCGAGTCACGAATGGCGGAAATCGCCGAGTCAAATCTTAAAGTGACCCGCGAGGAGATGCCGAAAAGCCGGGCCATCGAATTGTTTCGGCAGATGGGTGAATACTACAAGGTGCAAATTCTGGAAGAGATTCCAGAAGAGACGGTTTCGCTCTACCGGCAGGGCGATTGGGTGGATCTCTGCCGGGGCCCTCACGTGCCCTCCACCGGGGTGCTGCGCGCTTTCAAACTGACCGGAGTCGCCGGGGCCTACTGGCGCGGCAGCGAGAAAAACGAGATGCTGCAGCGAATTTACGGCACCTCGTGGCCGACTAAACAGGCGCTCAAAGAGCACTTAAAACGACTCGAAGAGGCCAAAAAGCGCGACCACCGAAAACTGGGCCAGGAGCTCGGTCTATTCATGATTTCGGATGTCATTGGCCCGGGGCTTCCCCTGTGGCTCCCAAAAGGAGCGATGGTCCGATCGATCCTCGAGAGGTATATCGTCGATCTCGAACGGCGCATGGGATACCAGCACGTGAACACCCCTCAGCTCGCGCGCGTCGATCTCTATAAACAGTCAGGACACTGGGATCATTTCAAAGCTAATATGTATCCGCCTATGGAGTTCGAGAACAAGGAGGAGCTGGTTCTCCGCCCGATGAATTGTCCTCATCACATTACCATCTACAAACATGAGCTCCACAGCTACCGCGATTTGCCGATCCGGCTGGCCGAGCTGGGGACCATGTATCGTTACGAACGCTCAGGCACGCTCTCCGGGCTTTCGCGAGTGAGAGCGATGACCCTGAACGACGCGCATATTTTCTGCCTTCCCGACCAGATCCAGTCGGAAACCGTGGGCGTCCTGCGGCTGATCGAACAGGTGTATCGTGACTTCGGGTTTAAAGACTACTGGTACCGTCTTTCGCTCCGCAATCCCAAGGACAAGGCGAATTTCGTCGATAACGACGGCATGTGGGATATGGCGGAAGCTTATCTGCGGCAAGCATTGGATGAAGCCGGTGTTTCGTACAAGGAAGCCGTCGGCGAGGCCGCGTATTACGGGCCCAAGATTGACGTGCAATTAAATGATGTGCTAGGGCACAGTGAGACTCTTTCGACAGTGCAGCTGGACTTTTATCTGCCCGAGCGATTCAAGCTCGAATATGTGGACAGAGACGGGCAGTACAAGCGTCCAGTCATGATTCACCGGGGCGTCATCAGCACCATGGAACGGATGATGGCCTTTCTGATCGAACACCATGCGGGCAACTTTCCTCTGTGGTTGGCGCCCACCCAGGTGCGGGTCCTGACCGTTACCGACGATCATAAGGACTATGCCGGGAAAGTTTTTGAAAGCCTGCGCGAGTCGGGATTGCGGGTCGAACTGGATGACCGGAACGAAAAACTAGGATATAAGATACGCGAAGCCCAATTGGCGAAAATCCCGTATGCGGTCGTTATCGGGGACAAGGAAGTCGCCGCGCGAACCGTCGCGCCGCGCCGAAGAGGCGGGGAAAACCTGGCGCCGGTGTCCGTGGCTGATTTTATCGCGCGATTGAAATCCGAGGTAGCGCATGAAGGCGGAGAAAGGTCGTGATAGGAGTGGCCTACAAATAAAGGAGGTGGTTTATCGCTAGAGAGGCGAGGATCAATCATCAAATTCGCTCCCGTGAGGTTCGGGTGATCGGCGCAAAGGGCGAACAGCTGGGAGTTATGCCGTTGCACGAGGCCCTCAAACAGGTGGAGGCGCAAGAGTTGGATCTGGTTGAGGTGGCGCCGGATGCCCAGCCGCCCGTATGCCGAATGATGGACTATGGCAAGTTCCGCTACGAGCAAAAGAAGAAATCTCACGGAGGGAAGAAGCACACAGTCGTAGAGATCAAGGAAGTCAAAATGGGGTCTCGAACCGACCCCCATGATGTGACCTTCAAGGTCAGAAACATCCGCCGCTTCATTGAAAAGGGGCAAAGAGTCAAAGTCTCGATTTTCTTCCGCGGGCGCGAGATTACCCATCCCGAGCTGGGCCGGCAGTTGCTCCGCGGCGTAGTGACTCAGTGCCAGGATATAGCGAAGGTCGATATCGAGCCGCGGTTGGAAGGAAGAAGCATGGCCATGCTTCTCACCCCCAAATGACCAAGGAACGCCACAAAAATAAACCAAGAGGAGAAATCAGTGCCTAAGATCAAGACCAACCGAGCCGCCGCGAAGAGATTCAGGATAACCGGCAGTGGCAAGGTCAAGAGGAACAAGGGCTTCAAGAGTCACTTGCTCTCGAGCAAAGGGAAAAAACGCAAGAGGCATTTGCGGCAGTCGACCATGGTGTCCGCGGCCGAGACTAAAAATATTCGGAAGCTCATACCCTACAAGTAACCACAGCCGTTTTGCCTAAGCGGTGACAGTCGGAAAGGAGTCAGCAAGTGCCACGAGCTAAAGGCGGGAGTAAGTCCCGCCAAAGAAGAAAAAAGATCATGAAGGCCGCCAAAGGTTATGTCGGCGGCCGCGGCAGGCTTTATCGGTCCGCCCGAGAGACGGTCGAGCGTTCTCTGGCTTTCGCCTATCGAGATCGCCGGGTCAAAAAGCGAACGTTCCGCGGGCTTTGGATCACGCGCATCGGCGCGGCCGCTCAACTCAGCGGGATCTCTTATAGCCAGCTCATCAAAGGTTTGAAACAGGCGGGGGTGGAATTGGATCGAAAGATACTGGCGGAAATAGCTGTTTCAGACATCTCCGCGTTCGGCCAGCTCGCCGAGCACGCGAAGTCTCGCCTCAGCGCCTAATCGGTTTTCACTGGATTGTTAGACGGTTTTTCGGGCCGTTCAAAAAGATCTCAGTTGCGAGGCGCATCGGCAAGCGGAGCTTGCGCTAAGGGCGATGAGAACAGAAGTCAGAGGTCAGAAGTCAGAAATCAGAGCTGAACAGGCTCCTTTTCCATGCTCTTTGTTCCCGCTGATCTCTGATCTCCGACGTCTGACCTCCGGCCCAACTCCCTGCGCTTTGCTCCTTGCGCTTTGCAGCTTCGGAAGGCTAAGGCTGAGCTAAACCTTAACCTAAACGTCAACCTGTTTCGCAGTACGTTGGAGGGAGTCGGGCGAGCGCAACGAAGCAAATGAGTTTTTTTCAATGGCCCGCCTGTTTTCAAATGAATGATACTTTAGAGGAAGTCAAAGGTGAAGTGCTGGCTCGCATCCAGCACTGCGCCTCGGAGCCGGAGATCGAACAGCTCCGGGTCGAAACGCTTGGCCGCAAGGGCAGCGTGACGTTGCTCCTGCGCGGTCTCAAAGATCTTCCCGCGGAGGAGCGGCCACGCGCCGGAGAGCAGCTCAACCGCCTGAGACAGTTGTTGGAGGAGCAGATTGAAG
>JBOHVS010000336.1:0-10644 GCA_050735975.1 Binatia bacterium
TGGTTTAGAGAGCCAATGCAGGAGCAAAAAGAGATCCTGGGCGAGGACCCGTGGTGCGATGGTTTGGAAAGAAACCGAAAGACGGTCGAGACACTGGTTGAGTACTTGTACGAACAGGAAATGATCAACAAGAAACCAACTGTGGAAGAACTCTTCGCCCCTAATATATTGACCTGAAAGAACGAGAGGCGAGATTATCCCGTAAAGGAGGTCCAGCGTGCAAACGAAGATATTAAAGGCGGTGCTATTAGTTACCCTATGTGAGTTGAGCTTTGTTTCGGCCGTTTGGGCGCAGCATACCAAGCTGAATGTAACAACTACTGGAGTATCTCCGACCAGCTTGCCGGCCTTCATTGCCAAGGAAACGGGCATCTTTGCAAAAAACGGTCTTGATGTGCAGGTCATACGTGCAACTTCGAGCGTTTCGGTTCTAGGACTGATCTCGGGCGATCTCTCTATCATCGAAGTAGCGGCCCCGACTGTCGTTAGAAGTAACCTCAGGGGATCGGACGTCGTCTACATTGCAGCGGGCGTTGTAACTTTGAACTACTGGTTAATGACCGCGAAAGCAATTAAAACGCCTGCTCACCTGAAGGGAGGAATCATTGGATCATCGGATTTGACCGGCTCTTCATTTATCGCCATTCAGTTTGCGTTACGGAAACTGGGCCTCGATCCGAATAAGGACGTAGGAATTATTCGGACCGGGGGAACACCGGAGCGTCTCATCGCTTTGCGCACCGGCCGCATACAGGCAACAGTGCTCAATCCACCGACAAATTTTATCGCTCAGAAGGAGGGTTTTAACGTCCTGACCGATGTTACCGGAATGCCCTTTCAACATAATGGAGTAGTGACCACGCGGAAATTCATTCGGGAAAACCCGGAGACGGTCAGGAAATATGTCAAAGCTCACGTGGAGGCGATCCACCTCATGAAGACTGATCCAGAGACCGGGATCAAAGTGCTGATGAAGTTTTTGAAAGCCAAGGAGGCTGACAGAGAATTGATCGAGAAGAGCTACAATATTTCTATGGGAGAAGAGGTTTATCCTCGGAAGCAATACC
Organism: Binatia bacterium; assembly: GCA_050735975.1. GTDB lineage: Bacteria > Desulfobacterota > Binatia > UBA9968 > UBA9968 > DATMBL01. Next base: position 1,068 of record JBOHVS010000336.1, read on the forward strand.
CGAGTCTGGCTGGGCTCAAGACCGTGCTCGACTCGATCGCGAAAGAAATCCCCGCGGCAAAAGATGCCAAACCTCAGGACTTCGTTGACAGCCGCTTTATCAAAGAACTGGATGAAAGCGGGTTCATTGAGAACCTCTACAAGGGGAAAGGCTAGCAAAACGGGACGTGTCTCGAAGGGGAAAGTTCTATGACGAAGACTTTGCATGCGTTGCGAGAGAACTAAAGCCCCATTCAACCTGACCCGAACATCCTCCCCGAATACGGCCTTCTCACTGTCATGACTCCTTCTAGTTCGAGTAAGTGGACGCGGCCTGTCCGCGCATGATATAGCCGGGCATCATGCCGCTTGCTTGGCTTTAGGACATCGAGACAGCTCGTCCCTTCGGCCGGCCGTGGAGTTTTATCCTGCGTTCACAGATGACCGACAAAGAAGAGGCGGAGCCGCCGAGAAGACAAGCGCCACAGCGAGGGTCGGAGCAAATATCGCGGGGTTCTTCCCGCGGATTGCTTCACCGTAGCGCCATTGAGGCGCTACGCCACCGTGAGTTCCGTTTGCTCTGGTTCGGCCACTCATTTACATCTTTGGCCTTTTGGATGGATCAGGTAGCCCGCGGTTGGCTCATTTATGAGCTGACGGACTCCGCGCTCCAGCTCGGTTTGGTGCGCGGGGTTCAGGCCATCCCCACTCTATTGCTGTCTCCGGTGGCTGGGAGCGCCGCCGACCGCTATTCGCGCAAGACGCAGATATTGATCGCCCAGGTCATCGACGGTTTGATGTTCGCGGCGTTGGCTTTGCTTATCTTTACCGGCAGGATCGAGCCGTGGCATGTGTACGCCACCGCCTTTGGTATGGCTGTCGTCCAGACGTTTCAGCAGCCTGCCCGAGCGGCGATGATCGGCGATGTCGTGCCCTCGACCTATTTGACTAACGCCATCGGCCTCAACTCGAGCATCTTTAACGTGTCGCGAAGCACCGGTCCTGCCCTGGCGGGCGTGCTCATCGCAACGTTCGGCACGGGCGGGTCGTATGCCACCCAGGCCGGGTTCTATCTTCTGGCGACCTTTTGGACCCTGCAACTGCGCCAAGCCGAAGGTTCTTCTGCCGGATCTCGCGGCCACTCGGGCCATGGCGCCTCCTTCGCTCGCAGCGTCGTTGAAGGATGGAGGTTCAGTTGGAACAACGAGTCCGTTCGCACCGCGCTGCTGGTGGTGATGTCGGCCTCTCTTTTCATTGCGCCCTTCACCACGCTTTTGCCGGTATTCGCGCGCGACATCCTGGCTGTCGGCGCTACGGGGCAGGGGCTGCTCCTGACGGGTATGGGCGTGGGCGCGCTCGGCAGCGCGGTCATCATCGCATGGTTCGGTGACCGCCTGCCGAGGGGTCTCTTCATGCTGGGAGGTGTAATGTTGTACGGCGTCGGTGTGGTGGCGTTTTCGGCATCGCCGTGGTTTCAGCTTTCAATCATGTTGATGGTCATCATCGGCTTCGCCAACGTGTGTTCCCACGCGCTCGTGCAAACCGTGATTCAGACCTACTCGCCGTCTGAATTTCGCGGCCGGACGATGTCCATTTTTCACATGAGCAACGTGGTTCTGACGGTTGGAAGCATGCTGATCGGCGCGCTGGCGACGCTCTGGGGCGGCCGGTGGGCGGTTGCCTTGATGGGTGTGGCCGGCGCGCTCGCCACGGTCGCGATCCATGTGACCTTGCCGCGCGCGCGTCATATCCGCTAGTCTAAGTCTAGCAGGCCGCTGAAAAAGACTCATATGCCAATGCCGATTGCCCTGAGCTTGGTCGAAGGGTGCGCTCAATCGCCTCGCTCCAACGTACTAACTCGCAAAGCGCATGGAGCAAGGGGCAGGGAGTCCGGATAAAAAGTTTAACGAGAAACGAATTATTCGGTGGCGCATCTCCACTGAAGGAGGTCACGTGAGACCTACTGCTGCATTGCGAAGAATACTCGCTGAACCGGGTTGCACCATGTCCGTATCGGCTCACGATCCACTATTGGCGCGGCTCGTCGAACAAACCGGCTTCAAGATTGTCGGACTATCGGGGAACGCCATCGCTGCGGCGTATCTGGGCATGCCGGATATGGGATTTGTGAACCTCGGCGATATGGTCAATGTGGCGCGCAGAATCGCCACCGCCGTGAGTATCCCGGTATTGGTAGACGCAGATACCGGATACGGTAATGCGATGGCTGTCTTGAGGACCGTTCGCGAGCTGGAACAGGCTGGCGCGGCGGGTATCATCATCGAAGACCAGATCGACTATAAGAAGTGCGGTATGATACGGACAGCGCATCCCGTAGTCCCTGCTGAAGACCATGCCGCCAAGGTCCGAGCGGCATGCTCGGCCAGGTCGGATCCCGACTTCGTCATTGCTGCGAGGACTGATGCCGCGGCCGATTTCGGCTTGGATGAGGCTATCAGGCGCGGATTTCTGTACGCTGAAGCCGGCGCAGATATGCTGAATATTCAAATCCCCGGCGCCCCGGACGAGGTCGAGCGGATCGGCAAAGCCAGGCTGCCCGTGCCGCTCATGGCGAGCATGGATGAGGGCAAGAAGCTTTCCCTTAACGATTTATCCTTTCTGTCCTCGGCCGGGTACAAGATCGCTTCATTTCCCGGTCTGGTCCGCTACACCGTGGTCCGAGCGGTAAGAGAGAATCTCGCCCACCTCATGGAGCACAAATCCACCGTCGGGATAAGAGATCGATTGGCGACAGTGGAGGAATACTTTGCGTCGGTAGACTTGGATCGTTTCCTCGATCTGGAAAAGGACTTATTGCGGCCGTTTCGAGGAGGCAAGAAAAGCACGGTTGTCGAATAAACCGCACGAACGTCACAGCGACCGGTGATGAAGGCTCGGAAGCGAAAGGGGACGTAATCTGACCCCAAGTTTCGGCCCGTGGGCGGCTATAGGATGCGGTTGAACCACAGGAGCGAAAGCAACGCCGACACGAGCGCAGTGACGGCCGCCGCTGCCGAAAACAGGGCGCTGATTTCCATATCCTTTTTCTCCAGTACGAGCCGGGCGTTCAGCGACTCGTAGACTTTCTTTAGATCAATTGCGGTGCCCGCGTAGAAATACTCGCCGTGTGTCATCTTGGCTATGGCCTTGAGCGTCTCCTCGTCGAGCCGCACACGCATGGACCAGCCTCCAAAGCCGATGGTCTCTCCGCTTCTCGTGCCGAATCCCACGGTGAAGACACGAACGCCGCGGTCGGCGGCCATGCGGGCCGCCTCGATGGAGTCGGGGCCCGTGGTCCTCTGGCCGTCCGTGAGCAAAATGATGGCGGCGGATGTGTAGGATCCGGGCGGAACCGGTTTGAACGCTGGTTTTTCCGCTTTGCCAGCCTGATCGAGCGGGACGCCGCGCGGCGCGTTACGGCCGTAAATTAACGAGCTCACGTCGATGCCTTCCTCAGGGAAGATCGTCGCCAGGGAGACGATGATGCCGCTGCCGATCGCAGTGGCGCGTTGCACTTGGAAACGATCGATTGCGGCAACGATATCCTCGCGATTGTGAGTGGGCATCTGCACGACCGACGCCGTTCCGGCGAAGGACACCACTCCGATGCGTACGCTTGGCGGCTGCTCAGCAACAAAAGCCTTGGCGGCGGCCTGCGCCGCCGAAATTCGATTGGGCTCCACGTCCGTGGCGCGCATGCTGCCGGAGACGTCCATGGCGAGAATAATGGTTCGCTGTTGGGATGGCAGGGTGATAACGGCGGCAGGGCGGGCAATCGCGACGATCATCGCGATGAGCGCAACCAGGAAAAGAAGCGGTGGAATGTGACGGCGTAGTCTCTGGCCCGCGCCCATCGCTTCTTTCACCATGCCCAAGCTGGCGTACCTGAGTGCGGCCTCCTTCTTCCGGCGCAACAGATAAAAGTATGCGGCAACCAGCGCCGGCACAATCAGCAGAAGCCAGAGCATCTCAGGCCATAGAAATGTCATGACTACCTCTTAGGTGCTTCGGCACGCTTCCGCCCGCCGCCAACTGGCGGCGCCGCTTGCGCAGGTCGGCAAACCGCAGAATCGCATCGACGAGATTATCGTTTGTGGACAACTCCAGCGCGTCCACCCCGGCCTGCCGGAATGCCGACCGAAGCTCTTTCTCACGCCGCTCGGCCAAAGCGGCGAAGCGCTTCCTGAAAGGCCGATCGTGAGTATCGACGAATAACTGCTCGCCGGTCTCGGCGTCACGCATAACGAGCAGCCCAAGGTCGGGCAATTCCATCTCCAACGGATCGTAGAGTCGCACGGCGACGATCTCATGGCGCTGCGCAAGATGAGCCAGCGGCTCCGCCCAGCCGGGCGCGCTGATGAAGTCGGAGACGACGAAAACGAGGGATCGCCTTTGCATGACCCGAAAAGCGCTCCGCAGAAAATCGCACAGGTTCGTCGCGGCCGAACTGGAACGCTCGGGCCGCGAAAGGATCCGGTGGAGGACGTGGAGCGCGTGGCGCCGGCCGCTCCGCGCCGGGATCACCGTATCTACACTGTCGCCATAGAACAGCGCCCCCACGCGATTGCCGTGACGGGTCAAGAGCCGCGCCAGTACGGTGACGAATTCGGTCGACACGGACCGCTTCTTCAAGTGAGAGCCGAAATCCACGGACGGGCTCAGGTCCAGCAGAAACCACGCCGTCACTTCTCGATCTTCATTGTACACCCTGACATAGGGTGTCTGGAGACGCGCGGTGACGTTCCAATCGATGTAACGGACATCGTCGTGATACTGGTACTCGCGCAGTTCGGCCAAATCCAGCCCGAAGCCGCGAAACAAGGTGTGGTAATCGCCATGAAGCAGCCCGTCCAGGCGACGAATCACGGTCCACTCCAGGCGCTGCAATATGTTTTCAGCTCCGGCACGCTGGCTTACAGCGTATGGCCTATGGCGTATGGTTTCTGGGTTCATCTATATGCCATTAGTCAGCGTATCGCCTATGGCATATGGCGTATAGCTATGCTTCCTAAATTGCGTTCATCTATATGCCATAAGCTATGAGCCATATGCAGCCGTCATCCGACTTTGACATGGGTCTCCAGCGGCTTATCGGGAGCCGGTATGTGCTGCATGATCCGATGGATCACTTGATCTGCCGTGATCTCCTCGGCGAGAGCCTCATATGTCAGCACCAGCCGGTGCCGAAATACATCGGGCACCAGATCCATCACGTCCTCGGGCAAGACGTAGGTGCGTCCCCGCAGGAACGCCAGCGCCCGCGCGCCCTCGATGAGATGAATGGAGGCGCGAGGGCTCGCGCCGAAGGACACGTATTTCGCTACATCGCCGACACCGTATCGATCCCCATCCCGCGTAGCGGAGGCGAGCCGCACCCCGTATTGTTTGAGCGACGGATCGACATATACGTTCCGGCACTCGCGCTGTAGCGCGTTCAGTTGCTCGGTCGTGGCCATGGGGACGAGATCGTTCGCAATGCCGGTGACCCTATCGACGATGACGAACTCCTCTTCTTCGGTTGGATAGCCGACGAGCACCTTCATCATGAACCGGTCCACTTGTGCCTCGGGCAGCGGGTACGTTCCCTCCGTCTCGATGGGATTCTGTGTGGCCATCACCAGGAAAGGTTCGGGGACGCGGTGGCTCTCCCCGGCAATCGTGACCTGGCGTTCCTGCATCACTTCGAGCAACGCGCTTTGCACCTTCGCCGGAGCCCGGTTGATCTCATCGGCAAGAAGAAGATTAGTGAATACGGGACCAAGTGAGGTGGTAAAGTCGCCGGTCTTCTGGTTGTAGATGCGCGTTCCCACCAGATCCGCCGGAACGAGATCCGGCGTGAATTGAATTCTCTTGAACGATCCGCGAATAGTTCTGGCGAGCGTTTTGACAGTAAGGGTCTTGGCGAGCCCCGGGACTCCCTCTACGAGCAGGTGTCCCTGCGCCAACACGGCCACCAGCACGCGCTCCAGGAAATGATCCTGGCCGACGATGACCTTCTTCACCTCGTAGAGGATGCGCTCCATGAGTGAAGCAATTTCGCTGCGGCTTGTTTCTTTGTTGTCCATAGGTGCCTTTGAGGTTCTGATTCTGATGTCGCGCTAGAACGGCGGCACTCCCACGGCGGCTGCTGCATTCTCGATGGGAACCGCAAACCCAATGCCCACGAAGAAACCCTGGTCGGTGGGGTTCAGAATGGCGGTTACGATGCCAACGACCTCGCCTTCTGCGGTCACCAGCGGCCCGCCGGAGTTTCCGGGATTAACCGCGGCGTCGAACTGGATGAGATTCGTCAGCAGGCGCTTCCCTTCCGGGGAGCGAAATTCGCGCCGCAAACCGGACACCACTCCCGCCGTCACCGAAGGGCCGATGCCGAAAGGAAAGCCGACTGCAACGATTTGGTCGCCCAATGCGAGGTCTGCGGTGGATCGCATGGTGGCCGCGACAAGATCGTCGGGAATAGTCTGCGCCTGAAGCACGGCCAGATCGTGCTCCGGCCGCACCGCGGTGATCGTGGCGTCGGATTCCAGCCCGTCGGCGAACACCACTTGCACCCGCTTGGCGCCGAGCACAACGTGGAGATTGGTGAGAATGATGCCTTTGTCGACAATGACGACCCCGGTGCCAACGCTCTTTTCGGTGTCCTTGCCCTCTTCTTCGTCAGCTTCCAACCGGCGCACGCGAACAACGGATGGTCGAATGATCTCGTGCGCTTTCGCCACGGGCGATGGAAAAGTGTTGGTTTCCAAGGTGTGAAGCACCGCGGCGCGGATATCTTCCTGGGTGATCTCGCGCGTCGAAGGCGTGATCGCCGCATAGGCAAACACCAGGAGCAGCGCGAACAGCCCGCCGGCTCCGACCCACACGACCCGTTCATGGCGTGCGTAGAAGTTGCGCCATGAAAAGCGGGGTTGCGGACCGGAGGCTTTAGCGGAAGGACTTTCGCGCGCGTGATCGGGACTTTTGAGTCGGTCCGGATGGTTGGTCGGGGTTGCTCCCCCGGTCATCGACGACCGGCTCGAGCTGTAGAGAGTTGCCCTTTTCATATGCGGCCCATCGGCTCACCCGAGCGAGCTATTCAGAATTCCCATCGAAGCAAGAGAGACTACCTTCTTTCTATCCTACGGTTAGCTGATATAAAAGCCCCCCGGTTAGCGCACCTGTCCAGTTCTGCGCGCAAATCAAGGTCAAGTTGACGTAACGCTACTTATTCGGATAGTTTCGGCTTTGAAAAGGCGCAGTTGCATGCGCCCGATCGTTCAATGGTTCAAGGTTCAAGGTAAGCAGCGGGTTTCAGCGTCACCTTTGCCTTGATTTCGATTTTAGGGAATCCGGGTCAGGGTTGACTGAATGAACTCTCCAAACCACGCGCACCCGCGCCAAGCGGAGACATCCGGAGGTGCCATGCCCGGCGCACTTGAAGACATTCGCGTAATCGATTTCACCCATGCTTTGAACGGCCCATTCTGCACCATGCTGCTCGGTCATCTGGGCGCGGAGATCATCAAGATCGAACCGCCCGCGGGCGACGGCTTTCGCCGCTCATGGATGCCGCCCGGCGCCAAGATCGACGCCTACGAATTTTTGTGGATCAATGTGAACAAGAAGAGCGTCGTGATCAATCTGAAAACCGAACGCGGCGTCGAGCTGGCACGCCGGCTGATTGCTCGCGCCGATGTGCTGGTCGAGAACTACCATGTGGGGCAGATGGAGAAATTCGGTCTGGGCTACGACGCGCTCAGGGCGATCAATCCCCGCTTAATTTACGCGTGTTCGCGCGGATTCGGCGAGACCGGCCCCTATGCGCACTATGGCAGCACCGCGCAGACCAACAACAGCATGACCGGCTGGACGCACACGGGTTGGAAATACAGCGGCGCCCCTGGCACCAAGGCGCTCGGCATCGGTGATGAAGCCGCCGGGGTCAGCATGGCGTGCGGTATTCTTGCCGCGCTTCACGCCCGCGAACGAAGCGGCGAGGGGCAACGAATCGTCGTGTCGATGCAGGAAGCGCTGATGGGGTTCATGATCAGCGAATTCCACGAACATTTTGTCGGCGTCGAAGTCGGTAACTATCCGATCCCGGCGGCCGACGGCTACTTCACCTTGCGCATACCGGACTTGAGCGACAGTGGCTGGGCCAAGCTCGCAAAGCTGATGGATCGAGAGGATTTGATTGCAGACGCCCGTTTCGCCAATGCGACGGCGCGTAAAGAGAATCGCGCCGAATTGCAGGCGCTGATCAAATCATGGGTGCGCGGCAAGACGCGCCGGGAGCTCTGGGAGGGGCTGCGCCCCATCGACTATTTCGGCGCCCCCGTGTTGTCGATGGGTGAAGCGATTGACGACCCGCATATCAAAGAGCGGCAAGCGTTCATCGAGCGTAATCATCCCACCGCAGGGCCGGCCAAATTGCTGGCGCCTTGGATTCACATGTCGAAGACCCCGGCGAGCATCCGCGATGACGCGCCGGCCATCGGCCAGCACACCGACGAGGTCCTTGGCGCGGTGCTCGGTTTGAGCGGAGCCGAGCTAAGTGAACTGCGCGAACATGGAATTGTTAAATGAGTAGGCAACAAGAGACCCGATCAAATAACTAAATCGGTAGCCCTCTCAATCGCGCGAACCGTTTTTTCATCAGGTCAATCTTAGTGAGATAGCGCCGCAGGCTGTGAGTCCCACAACGCTCGGCCGGCATTGCGCGGAAGCCTCGCCTGGCGAAGATGTCTCCTCGCTTCGATCCGCACAGGTGAATCACCGCAGCCAGTTTTTCTTTTTGAACCGGGGTGACCCTTGTGCCGGGACGAGCAGCCAGCGTATTGATCACCTTCCGGTCGAGATACGCGGCAGTCATTTCGGTCGCATGGCTCGGTAGGGTCCGGGTATAGAAGCTGTTGAACCAGCAGGAACGTAGGTCGTGCCACCGACCCTCGGTCACAACCTTATGATCCCGGATACAATACTTTCGGGCCTCGGCGAACGTTCCGTCGGTGATTTGAAACATGCCGAGCGCGCTTGAGGCCGGACGATAGATTTCGAAAGGATTCCACGACCACTGCCAGCGCCAGTAGGTGCGAGCGATGGGGTTCCCGCTGCCTTCGACTTGAGCGAGGGCGGCAAGAAGTTCAGGTGAAATAATCTTTGTAGAATGCTTCTCGAACAGTGATCCGTAACTCTGCCAGGTGGTCTCCGGGCTCTTCGATAAGGAAGCGCTGATCGGGGCGAATAGCTCACTGGGCTTTCGAATCACCTGATAGATCCCGTTGACGACGAAAAACCCGGCGATTGCACCAACGCAGTACCAGACAAGAGCTCCCTTCCAACCGGACCTATTGCGTCTTCTGGACTTTCTCTTGAAATAGCGAAGCGTGCCGCTATAGACGATAGCCGTCACGTAAGACCTCAATCTCTCCGGTCATTTTTCGGTCGCGCGCGCGCCATCAACTTAATTCGAGCGAGCTCGCAGAAAATGGAAAATCGGATCAATGCAGGCCTCAGGTTTTGTCCCGAGCGTCTCGAGATGAATTTCCGGCGACTCCGGCGGCTCGTAGTCGCTGTCGATGCCTGTGAAGTTTTTCAGCTCTCCACGCCGTGCCTTGGCA
>JBOHVS010000337.1:0-60056 GCA_050735975.1 Binatia bacterium
CGATAGCGTGCTGGTGACGGGCACGACCACGAGTGGTTGCGTGCGCGCGAGCGTTATCGACGCCTTCTCATATAATTTTAAAGTTTCGGTCATCGAAGAATGCGTCTTCGACCGCGGCCAATCTTCATATAAGATCAACCTCTTCGATATGGCGATGAAGTACGCGGATGTGATTTCACTCAAAGAAGCGATCGATTACGTGCGCGGTCTGCCTGACAACCTCTACGCCCCGGCACTTTAGAGAGTTTCGCGTTTCGGATTTCAATTTGAATTTATGTGCTCCAGACTCAAAACGAGATCGCCCCGTGATTACCACCCACGCCGACGCCATAGGCAGCCTGCTCCGGCCTCCTGAGTTGCTTAAGGCACAAGAGCAGTTAGCCTCTCGAACCATCCGTGTTGCTGAATTCAAAGAGATCGAAGATCGCGCGGTTGATGACGCGGTCGCGCTGCAAGAATCGTTGGGGCTGGAGGTAGTCACCGACGGCGAAATGCGCCGGCAGTCGTTTCAGAGCCAGATGACTGCTGCGGTCAGCGGCTTTGGCGAACATAATCTCGACGCTTTTCTTTGGGGCGAGTGGTATAACGAGCAGGGCGTACAGAAAAAACGGCGGCCGCGCCGGCTTGGGGCCGTCACGAAGCTTGAGCGGCTTCGTTATCTCTCGGCGGAAGAATTTTCTTATCTCAAAAGCAAAACCAACAGAATCCCCAAAGTAAGCCTTCCCAGTCCCGGCTTATGGGCCAACTTCTGGTCGCCGAAGTATTCCGGTCATGTCTATCCGACGCTCGATGCTTTTCTGGCCGACATCGTCGCTATCCTGCGCGAGGAAGTTGCCGAGCTGGTTCGCTTGAAGGCCACCTACATTCAAATCGACGCTCCTCATTACGGACTCTTGCTCGATCCCAAAACCCGACGCTTTTATGAAGGACGGGGTTGGAGCCTCGATCGATGGCTAAGTCAGGGCATCGAGCTCGACAACGCCGTCATGAGGGGATTTCCAAGTGTCACCTTTGGCTTTCACGTCTGACGCGGGAACCAGGGCGGCCGGTGGCTCGCCGAAGGTGGTTATGAAGCGATTAGCCGCCGGCTTTTTCGCCCCATAAAAGCACAACGCCTGTTGCTCGAATACGACGACCCGCGCTCGGGAACGTTCGACCCCCTGAAAGACATCCCCGACGATAAATTCGTGGTCTTGGGTCTGATTTCAACCAAGAAAGCCAAAATGGAGAGCCCGGCAGAATTGAGGCAAGGGGTCTCTGAAGCGAGTCGCTATGTTCCGCTCGAGAGGCTGGGACTAAGCCCGCAATGCGGCTTTGCGTCATCGATCCTTGGCAACCCCATATCCTCCGACACGCAGCGGCAAAAACTCGAGCTTGCAGCCAGAACGGCGCATTCGATTTGGGACTAAGAGTTAACCACGCTGCGTCAACGCCCGTACAAGCAGTGTTGCCCCGATCACGGACAGAAGCACCAACAGGCCGCGGTTAAAGGTCCTCTGGTTTACACGGTCCTGGGTCTTTAGCCCTGCATAGAAACCGGCCAGAATAAATAACGTCACCTCTAAAGTAAGAACGAGCGTGGCCCAACCAAACAAATTCCAAGTCGAGACCGCAACAAGCTGGCTCGCCTTGGTGAGCACGAAGATGGTGGCTATGGTTTTGATGAAGTCTTTCTTCTCGAGTTTTAAGCTATACAGATAGATGGCCAGGGAAGGACCGGCGGCATTCGTCATGCCGTTTAAGAAGCCGCTGAGCAAGCCGACGGCGGGAGAAAGAAGGCTCTCGGCGCGAGAGGAAATCTTAAAATCGAAGCGCAGCAGATTCGAAAGAACAAAGACGAGCACCATCACGCCAAGACAAAAGTTGAGGACCCATAGCGGCAGCATGACCAGCACTTTGGTGCCGAGAAATACGCCGATGATCATCAACACCAGAAGCCAATGGAAGCGTTGCCATACCGCGTACGGAAAGCCGCCACGAAACACCTGGGCAACATCCATGACGATGTTGGGGATAATGAGAATGGTGATGGCCGTGCGAATGTCCAACAGCAGCGCTACCATCGGCGTCGCGATCATGGGGAACCCTAGACCTGTCGTTCCTTTGACGTAGGAGGCGAAAAGGAGCGCAACCGCTACAAGGGCGGTGGTTAGATCGAAGGCCATCTCAAGCCGGACAAAGGGGCGCGTCTCTAGCAGGTTGCGGAAAAACACTCATATGCTTTCTGTCTGCGTGCAACGCACCGGCAGGCGTTGCGCTCAATCGCACGCAGCAGGCTGCAAACAGAGCTTTCTTCAGCAACGTGCTAGAAAATGAATCGGCACAGTGAGACGGATTTGTCATAGGAGTTGAAAAGTCTTGTAAAATTTCCTTAATCTAGCAGAAATTTTTGGACCATACCGTGAGATTTCTTAGCCGAACGCCAATCAGGACTTTCATCGTTTATCCCTTGCTCGCACTGGCATGGGAGCTTATCTGGAACAAAGGATCGGTCCAATGGCAGCTTGTTTTTCTTCCGCTGACGCTTTGGGGTTATCTGCAATACCGGCTCTGTGGCGTTTATCGACTTAAACATGGCGGCGGGGGCCCCGGGCTGGAAACTCCTCCGGAACGTTTGGTCGCCACCGGACCCTATGCCTACACGCGGAATCCCATGTATCTCGGCCACATCATATTTCTCGTCGGTTTGTCCCTGACGCTACGATCCTGGTTCGCCGGAGCCATCGCCGTCGCAGCCGCGATCTGGTTTCATACGCGCGTTCTCGGAGATGAAACGAAACTCCGAGAAAGATTGGGTCAACCGTATCTCGAATATATGAATTCCGTGAAGCGCTGGGTCCCGGGCCTCCTTTAAAGATCCGCCTGACTACTCCATCCTTTTCTCAAAGACCGCGAAAGTGCCAGCGGAACAATTCCGTATATCTAATTATCCGGCTCTTGATGCGCACGCGTTCGCCGCTCCTCGAGCGCATTTAACTGCTCACGAAATGTTTCGAAACACGATCAGTCGCAAAAAGACCACTGGTCATCTATCATGCGCCGGGCGGTTCTTGTCAAGCCGCGCAGTTGACAAAGAGTATCCCCTGACCTAACTTCGACCGGCCTGAAGCAGGAGATATGCCGGCTACGACGTTCGCTCAAGAGATCGTCTGTCCCCGCTGCCAAAACCACTTTCCTCTCTCTCAGCTACTCAATTTATGTGGCTGCGGGTCACCTCTGCTGGTGCGCTACGACTTAAAGAAAGCTTCGGCGGCGCTCGGCAAATCTTCATTTCAGGGCCGAGTCCCGACTCTTTGGCGCTACCGCGAGCTTCTGCCGCTGCAGGATGATACGCATCTTGTTTCGTTAGGAGAAGGGTTCACCCCGCTGCTTGAGGCCAAGGCCCTGGCTAGCGAGCTCGGCTTGCAGCGTCTATGGATCAAGGATGAAGCGCAGAATCCCACCGGTTCATTCAAAGACAGAGGTCTGTCGCTCGCTATCTCGGTGGCTAAAGAGTTAGGGGTAAGGAAGGTGGCCATCCCTTCTGCAGGTAACGCCGGCGGCTCACTGTCGGCCTACGCAGCGCGCGCTGGAATCGAGGCGCACGTCTTCATGCCTAAAGATACCCCTAAAGCGAATCAGATCGAGGTTCAGCAGTACGGCGCCAAACTCACTCTCGTGGATGGCCTTATCAACGATTGCGGCAGGATAATCGCAGAAAAACAAGCTGCCGAAGGTTGGTTCGACGTTTCGACCCTCAAGGAGCCGTACCGCGTGGAAGGCAAGAAGACCATGGGATACGAGATCGCCGAGCAGCTAAACTGGAACGTTCCGGACGTTATCATTTATCCCACCGGCGGCGGCACAGGGCTAATCGGCATGTGGAAGGCATTTCAAGAAATGGAGAAACTCGGTTGGATTCGGAGCAAGCGACCGCGCATGGTTTCCGTTCAGGCGAGCGGCTGCGCCCCGATCGTCAAGGCTTTTGAAGAAGGGAACCAAGCCGCCGAAGCCTGGCAGAACGCTAAGACCATCGCATCCGGTCTGCGCGTGCCGCAGGCGGTAGCGGACTTCTTAATATTACGGGCGCTGCGCGAGAGCAAGGGCATGGCCCTGAGTGTAGGCGACGATGAAATGCTGGCGGAAATTCCTCGCGCGGGACGAGCGGAAGGAATTTTCCTTTGTCCCGAAGGGGCGGCCTGCGTCGCGGCACTGCGTCGCTTGCGGAAAATAACATGGATCAGTGCGAGTGACGAGGTGTTGATCTTTAATACCGCCTCCGGGCTTAAATATCTGGATGTTATTCAGGCCGCTGGAATCGAGGACCCGCTTGTTGATGGCGGGTGAGCTTGCCGCCAACGCTCCAGCGAACCGATGGTGCAACCGCGACTTTTGATTGCGACCTTTCCGGGGTAGGGTCTAACAAGAGACCCCGACAGGACCTTCAAGCGGTTCAAAAAAGCTCAAAGAAGGAAGAGGAGTTGGTTTGGCCACGGATGTGATAATGCCTGCGCTGGGGGTTGCGCAGGAAAAAGGAACGCTCATCAATTGGCTAAAAGCCGAGGGCGACTCCGTCGCCAAGGGCGAACCTCTTATGGAGGTTGAAACCGACAAAGCCACCGTAGAGATCGAAGCCCCTGCTTCCGGGATCTTGGCCAACGTGAGCGCGTCTCCCGGAGACGAGGTGCCCGTGGGCAACAGAATTGCCGTTATCCTCGCTCCCAGCGAAAAAATGACCGATATTTCGCCATCCCAACCTCGAGCAACTGTAGATACAGGCCCAAATCCTGCGCCCGCCAACGGCCAGCAGGCGCTGGAAACCAAATATGTTCACTCCGGAGTTATAAGAGCTTCGCCCGCGGCGCGGAGAATCGCGCGAGAAAAAGGGTTGGATTTATCCGCCGTGCTGGGGACGGGGCCGGACGGAGCGGTTATCGCTGCGGACTTGATGCGGTCTGCCGCCGAAAAAGCCGGCCCGGCGGGAGGGTCGCCGAAAATAAAAGAAACAGTCCAACTGACTCCGATGCGCCGCATCGTCGGGGAGCGGATGACCAAGAGCAAGCAGACCGCTCCCCACTTCTACCTCAGCATGGACGTTGATATGACAGCGGTCACGCAGCTAAAGACCGCTGCAAAAGAAAAAGGGGCGCCGCTTATCCCGTCGATTAATGATTACATTCTTAGCGCTGCTGCGCGCGCCTTGATAGACTTTCCTGCGTTGAACGCCGCCTTCTCCGACCAAGGCGTCCAGATGCACGCGGAGATCAATCTCGGCGTGGCTGTCGCATTGGAAGAGGGCTTGGTCGTGCCGGTGATCCGTAGCGCTGACCGGCTATCGCTACGTGAAATCGCCGAGCAAAGCCGCGAGCTTGCGGAAAAAGCCCAAACGAAGAAACTCTTTCCTCTGGCTTACGAGGGTGGAACCTTCACCGTCTCCAATCTCGGTATGTTCGGCGTCGATAATTTTGTCGCAATCATCAATCCGCCTCAGTGCGCTATCCTCGCCGTTGGCCGGGTCGCGCCACGCGTCGTTCCCCACAACGAGGGCTTCACTATACGCCCAATAATGACCATGAGCCTTTCAGCCGATCACCGGGTGGTTGACGGAGCGACCGCGGCCAGATTCCTGAAACAAGTCAAGAAATTATTAGAGGACGGATTAAACGACGCAACGAAATGAAGAACTCAGACTCACCGTTTAGCGAGCCCGTCGTTCTTCCGCTACAGGACAGCCTCGATCTTCATCCGTTTCAGCCGAAGGACATTCCGAGTGTCGTCGAAGAGTATATTGAACAGTGCAAAGGGGCGGGCGTTCGGGAGGTCCGCATCATTCACGGTAAGGGAATCGGCGTGCAGCGCAACATTGTGCAGTCGATTCTTAAAAAACACCCTGATGTCCAGTCGTTCCAAGAAGCTCCACCGGAAGCGGGCGGTTGGGGCGCTACAGTGGTTACGCTAAAGTTGTAAAGGAAAGCTCCGCCGGGCTTTTCGCCACGAGTGAAATCATTTAGCGGCGAACGGGTCTTCGCCCTTGGCCTTCATAAGATAGTAGATAGTGATCAGGACCCCGACCGTGATGAAGCTATCGGCCAGATTGAAGGCCGGCCAGTGATAACCGGACCAGTAGAAATCCAAAAAATCGATCACCTCACCGTAGGCGATACGATCGATAAGATTTCCGATCGCCCCGCCGAGGATAAAAGCCAGCGCGGTGATAAGCCCCGTCTCCTTGTCGGCCAACCGCCTTAGCATTATTACAATGAAACCTATCGCCAACACAGAGAAGAAAATAAGAAAAGGCAAACGAAAGGCGGCCGCGCTGCCGGCAAAGATGCCGAACGCGGCGCCGGTGTTGCGGATATAAGTCAGACTGAAGAAGTTTTCGATGATCGGAATCGAATGATGCAGGGGCATCGTTTGGTCAACGATGAACTTCGTCAGTTGATCAGCGATGATGATGAAAGCGACCCAACCGAAGACAACTTTGGTTTTACGAGTCAACTAGAAACTCCGGATTTGAGGACTGCGGCACAGCGAGGACAAACGTCCGGATAATCTTCGTCTTTTCCCACGTCACGGTCGTATTTCCAACAGCGTTGACACTTTTTCCCTTGCGCTTTAAATACCGCGATATAGCTGTCGAGAAGCTCGCTGTAGTATCCCCATCCGTCCCGTTCTTGTTCTTGGTCGTGAATCGGCGCCATCCCCCGCGTGTCCTTAGATTGGAGCAGTTGCTCCAACGCCCACAGGAAGGAAGGACTTTTTCCGTTATTGACCGCTAGCTGCGACACAATCAAGATGTCCTCCGCCTTTTTGCTGTTGGGCTCCTTCACTCGCATAAGAGCGGACTCGTTCGTTGTACCACGGCGGTAGACAATCACTTCAGAATCCAACGAATGACCGATGATCCCGCCGTTTCTGGCGGCCTCGAGGGCTTTGAGCACTTCATCCCGTTCTTTGAAAAGCCGATCCCATTTTTCCGCAACCTCGTTACTCTCAAACCGGCCGTCCGGAGCGGGAATCTTTGAGAAAAATACACTTTTCGCCCGACCTTCCTTGTCCGGCATATACGCCCAGATCTCTTCCGCAGTGAAAGATAAGATAGGGGCCATCAGGTGCACCAACACTTCCAAGATCCTGTATAGAGCAGTCTGAGCAGCTTTTCGTTTCGTAGAGGTAGCGCCCTCGCAATACAGACGATCTTTCACGATATCCAAGTAGAGCGCGCTCAGATCAACGCTGCAGAAATTATTCAGAGTATGAAACACGACGTGAAACTCGTAGTTATCGTATGCCTCGCGGCAGCGAGCCAGGATGCTTTGTGTCCGATGGAGAATCCAACGGTCCAGTTCCTCCAGATCGTCAGCGGATACCGTGTCTCGTGCGGGATCAAAATCATAGAGATTGCTGATGAGAAAACGCGCGGTGTTCCTCAATCGCCGATAGGCTTCGACCAGCCGGTTCAGAATCTCATCGGAGATTCGCACGTCTTCCCGATAGTCTTCGGCTGAAACCCACAGGCGGATAACTTCCGCGCCGAATCTTTTGATGATCTCCTGCGGGGCGATGACATTACCGAAAGACTTGGACATCTTTCGGCCTTTACCATCCAGAGTAAAACCGTGGGTAAGCACGCTCTCATAGGGGGGGCCGCCCTGCGTCGCCACCGATGTGAGAAGTGACGTGTGAAACCAGCCGCGGTGTTGGTCGCTGCCCTCGAGATAGAGGTCGGCTCGACCGCCGAGCCTCGGATCTGCTTCCACCACAGCGGCGTGACTGACACCAGAGTCGAACCAAACATCCAGAATATCTTCTTCTCTGGAAAAATCGCTGCCGCCGCAGCTTCGGCACTTGAGGTCCGGCGGCAGCAGTTCGTTCACTGACCGGAGAAACCAGGCGTCGGACCCCTCCTTCTCGAAGATCGCCGCGACGTGGTCGCAGAGTTCTTGAGTCAGGATCGCCTGATTACACCTCCTGCAGTACACCGCGGGGATCGGCACACCCCATGAACGTTGCCGGGAGATGCACCAATCCGGACGGCTCTCAAGCATGCCGCGAATACGATCTTTCCCCCACGGTGGAATCCAGCGGACCTGTTCGATGGCATTGAGCGCATCCTTGCGTAGTCCTTTCTGCTCCATCGAGATGAACCACTGCTCCGTGGCCCGAAAGATCACCGGGTTTTTGCAGCGCCAACAGTGCGGATAGCTGTGAGGCAGTTTCTCCTCCCTGAGTAAAGCTCCGCGCCCCGAAAGCTTCTGAATAATCTTCGCATCCGCTTTGAAAACGGATTCGCCCTGCAAATCGTCGGCTTCGGCTGTGAACTTGCCTTCGGCGTCTACCGGAGCCAAGACTTCGAGGCCGTAGCGGAGGCCGACTTCGTAGTCCTCCTGCCCGTGACCCGGCGCGATATGAACGCACCCGGTTCCTTGATCCTGAGTGACAAAATCGCCGAGCACGATTTTGGAGTCACGATCGATCCATGGATGGCGGCAAACGATTCCTTCCAACTCCGCGCCCGCCCACCCGCCTTCGGTCTCCTCGTAATCTTTAGCCTCCAAGCCAATGGCTTTCATCACGTTTCCGATCAACTCCTGGTTGATGATCAAATCACCCCGCGGGGTTTTAACGTAACGATAAATAAACTCAGGATGGACAGCGACCGCCTGGTTCGCCGGCAATGTCCAGGGTGTGGTGGTCCAGATCACGAAGTGGGTTCCCCCGGCAGCGCCAACCGGGAACTTTCCCTTTGGGTCTTTCACCAGAAACTTGACGTAGATGGAAGGTGATGTGTGGTCTTCATATTCGACTTCCGCCTCCGCTAGAGCTGTGACACAGGATGCGCACCAGTAGACGGGTTTTTTTTGGCGATACAGGGTACCTGAGCCGGCGATTTTTCCGAGTTCCCGGATCTCCTGCGCCTCGTAGGAGCGATCCAGTGTCCGGTAAGGCCGCTCCCAATCCCCTAGAATGCCAAGCCTTTTGAACTCCTCGCGTTGGATGGAGATGTATCGTTCAGCATACTCCTTACACAGGCGGCGAATATCAGCCTTGCCCATCGCCAGTTTCTTTGCCCGGCCAACGTTCTTTTCAACTTGCAGCTCAATAGGGAGACCATGGCAATCCCAACCGGGAACGTAAGGCGCTGAGTGGCCGGTCATGGCCTTGTACTTGACGATAATGTCTTTGAGCATCTTGTTCAGAGCATGGCCGATATGAATGTTGCCGTTGGCATACGGTGGACCATCGTGAAGCACAAATCTTGGTTTGTCTTTGTTCGCCTCAAGAATTTCAAAGTAAACCCGTTCCCGCTCCCACTTTTCAACCTGCTTGGGCTCGTTCTGCGGGAGGTTTGCCCGCATCGGAAAGTTAGTTTTGGGGAGATTTAACGTACCCTTGTAGTCCATGATACATGATAGACAGGAGTTAAGTTGGATTGAAAGCGCCGGGTGCGCTGAAAAACTTTATCGGTGATTGTTCACGCCACGGACCATTCGACAGGCAAATTTATCGGCTTTAGTCTCGGCATCGGCCCAAAAAACATAGTGCCCCATTTCGTGATAAACCGTACTGATCCACCGCCGTTGGGAGTTGTATTTTCTTCCTTTTTTCCAGTTCTCAGGATGAACTAGGTAGATCTGACCGTTCTCGTAGGTCTTGCCGGCGGTCTTTCCCCAGTCGATATATTCGAACCACTCAACTTGGGGATTCTTCAAATGATAAAAGCGGCATAGAGCGGAAATCGCCCTTTTGAAATCATACGGTTTGTATTGGTGAAAAAATGAACAGAGCAGGCGGTCCACCACACGGCGTTCTCTCACAGGAGGCAAAATCATCCGCATAAAGCTTTTTCCCAGCCACAGCAGTCTTGTCTTCATAGCACAAAAATTTGCCGAACGAAAATGACCCGGGCGCCGTTGGGATGTCGAAGTCACACCTTAACATATTGAAATTACGGAGGTTTACCGCCGATGCCGGTGCCGGTATTGACCTCTTTGCGTTTAAGAACTCCCTTGCGAAGGAGAAAAAAGTGTCGTAAATTGGGCTGCTTTTGATAGGCTGTTGAAAAAGGCCCATCTACTTCGTTCGCTCCGCCGCCTCGTTCCAACGTACTGCCTAAGTACGCTGCTGCTCGTCGGTTTGGCGTGCGCCTCGCAGGTGGAACCTTTTTGACCAGCCTGTTTCAGAGTTCTTCAACACTCTGTTAGACCTCTGACTGATATCCCATAACGCATCCGACTGAGATTGATGAGGTGGTTTCTTGAAAAATTTGCCCTATACAGCCACCTGGTCAGGTCTTAAACTGGGTTGTTTAGTCGTCAGGATTTTACCCCGCAGATGGCTCTTTGCCCTATCCGACAGTCTAGCCGGTCTTGGTTACTATCTATTTCGCGGCTTTCGCACCAGGTCAATCACTAATATAAGCCTGGCACTCGCTGACCGGCTTGATATCGCAGAGATTAGAGGCGCCGCGCGTCAATCGTTGCGGAATTTCTTCCGTTCTTGTGTCGAAATCGGTATTGCTTTGGAGTCTTCAGACGAGGATTTCCGCAGAGAGATCAGCGTTTCAGGACAAGAAAACCTGGAGGCGGCACTGGCGAAAGGCAAGGGCGCTATCGTTTTGAGCGCACATTTTGGAAATTTTTTCCTGCTCGGAACGCGGTTAGCCCTTGAGGGCTATTCAACGTATGTGCTTGTGAATCAGCCACGGAACGGCCAATTTGCCAAACTCATGGACGAGTACCGCCGGCGGGTCAAGCAACGGACGATTCACGCTAGACCGCGGCGAGAGGCGCTTCGCGAGTTGCATCAGGTGCTCCGACGGAATGACATTGCTGTCATGATCGCGGATGAATATCGTAAGGGTGACGGGCTTCACGTTCCGTTATTCGGCCGCAACGTGCTCGCCCGGCGCGGTCCGGCGACCTTGGCGTCGCGGACCGGCGCCGCGGTCGTCCCTGTCTGCATGCTGCGCCAGGCGGACGACAGCCTCAAGCTGATTATCGAGCCGGAATTGGAGCTCGTCCGTCCGGGAAAAGCCAAGGCTGAAATACGAGAAAACACCTTACGGGTCACCCAGTGGCTCGAAAGAACGGTAGGTAAGTACCCAGATCAGTGGAACTGGATGAATATACGCTGGTCGGACACGTCCGCCGAGCCTTTGGCGGCGAAGGGCGGAGAGCAGGAGTCAGAGAGCAGAAAACTGACTGCTGACGTCTGAGCTCCGACCTCTGGATAAGAAAGGGGACTCGAGTTGGCAACCAGCAAAAAGGACCTAAAAGAGCTCAAGCAGAAAGTCGCTTTGGGAAATCGCATCATGTTCGATCAAGGGCTTGCTGACTATCACGGCCACGTCAGCGCCCGTGTCCCGGGAAGCCGCAAATTTTTCATCAAGCCGGTGCTGGCGCCGCTCGGTGAAATCTCGGCTAAAGACATCATCCTTGTCGATATCGATGAATACATGGAGATCTGCGAGGAGAACTGGGCCAAAGCCGGGAAAACACGCGCCGTTACGAAGCTGAAGGTCCCGCCGCGCGAGACAATGATTCATGCCTCGATCTACAACTCCCGTTCGGATGTCAACTCCGTGGTTCACACACACCAAACGCTTGCCACGGCTTTCTCGGTGGCCGGAGTTCCGCTGCGTCCGATCTACAACCAAGCAGCCGCCTTTGCCCCCGAGACGCCGATTTTCCCGAGTCCGAGGCTTATCTATACGGTTCAGGACGGGAAGGAGATCTGCCAGACCTTAGGGGACCGAATGGCAATGCTGCTCCAGGGTCACGGTATCGTTGTGGTTGGCGACAGCTTGGAATATGCTACAGTCCACGCCATCTATTTGGAGCGCACCGCATACATGCAGTGGGTGGCAAGCTCGGTTGGTAAACCAGTCGTGATGCCCCAAAGTGACATCGATTATATGAAAGAAAACATGACCTACCGTTCCTATGATGCCTTTGCCTATTTTAAGTCTCTTTTACCGAGAGGCGGGAGAATTTAGCGCGCCGAATTTACAATTGAATGAACGCCTAAGTGGAGGTTATGCCGATGGCCAAGAGGGAAGAAAAAATTGTCGCAAGCGAAACCGGGAAGGGCAAGGAAGCCCCGATTCAAGACCTGCGCGAGTGGCTCGAACGGGTCGAAAAAATGGGCGACCTCGTCCGGGTGAAAGAAGCGGTCACTTGCGAAGAGGAGATGAGCGCGATCGGCTACCTCGTCGCCAAGCAGACTCCGTCGCCGGCGATTCTCTTCGAATCGGTCAAAGGATATGAAAGTAGCCCCTACAAAGCGAGACTGCTCTGGAACATTCTAGGCCCAAGCCTAAGACGGATCGCCCTCACCCTTGAAGAGCCACCGGACACACCAACCCTCGAGCTGATCCGCCACGTGAAGGACAAATTCAAACACCGCACGCCGCCGCGTGAGGTTTCTCAGGCCGGTTTTTACGAGAACAGCCTAACCGGCGCCCAGGTTGATTTAAACCAGTTGCCGATTCCCCGACATTGGCCTTTAGATGGCGGCCGCTATGCCGGAACTGCGGATGCCGTCATTACACGGGATCCTGACACAGGTTATCTAAATGTCGGCACCTACCGGATGATGCTTCAAGGAAAGAACGAAGTCGGACTTTATTTATCCCCGGGCAAAGACGCCCGCCTGCATATCACCCGCTCTTGGCAAATGGGCAAGCCGGTGGAAGTCGCCGCCGCCTGGGGTATCGACCCTTTGTTCATGGTTATCGGCTCGCAGACATTTCCCAAGAATGTTTCCGAATACGAGTACGCGGGCGGTGTTAAAGGCGAGCCTATTCCGGTCGTCAAAGGTAAGACCACAAACCTTCTGCTTCCAGCAAATGCAGAATTCGTCATTGAGGGCATTATCAGACCAAACTCAGTGAGAAGCGAAGGGCCTTTCGGTGAGTTTTCCGGCTATTACGGCCGGCCGGAAGCCGGCTGTCCGCTGGTCGAGATAACTGCGGTCCATTATCGCAACAACCCTATCCTCACCAACGCGCTGATGGCGGACTATCCTTCGAATGAGCAAAGCGGGTTTTTCTCCGTTATCCGTTCCGCCCGCATTTGGGACGACCTCGACAAATTGGGCATTCCCGGAGTTCAGGGCGTTTATTGTCACCCCGCGGGCGCCGGCGGATTCGGCATGACCGTGATCTGCTTGGAGCAGCGATACGCCGGCCATGCGGCGCAAGCTTTAGCGTTAGCGGCTCAAGTACCCGGCGGATCTTACTACACCAAGTGGATCATTGCCGTCGACGATGATGTCGATCCGACGGATATGGACCAGGTGATCTGGGCAATGAGTAGCCGCTGCAACCCGATTGACGACATCGATATCCTGCGTAACACCTGGAGCACCTGGCTGGACCCTACACAGAACCCGCCCGAGAAACGCCCTTATGGCTCGAAGGCGCTGATCAACGCCTGCAGGGAACACCGTCATCTGCCGGTCTTTTCAAAAAGGACCACGTTGCGAAAAGAGGTTTACGAAAAGGTTGCGGCTGAATGGAAACGTCTCGGCTTGCCGGGACAGGTTCCAACCGTGCGGGCTTTTGAGGAAGAGAAGAAAGTCATCTATCACGAAGTCGGTGGTTTCGAACCTGGTAAACAGCCGGGCGAGGAACGTACCCAAAAGAAAAACTAGTGTAGTGTCTCTTAAATTCACGTAATTATTTCAACCGTCATTCCGGCCAACCCCGGATCACAGTCCGGGGTAGCGCGAGCCGGAATCCAGGAATTCTGAGGAGTTCTGGATTCCCGCTTTCGCGGGAATGACGACTAAGGCTGTCTTGGATAAAGTATAAACAGCGTGAGACACTACACTAGCAGTTGCTGAAAAAATGATTTTCATGCTTCGACTCGCTCAGCATGAACGGACATTTCTGTGATATTTCAACTCCCTCCGTTCGTCCCTTCGATAAACTGCTCGGGTCTCTGAGCTGGCCAAGAGTGAACGACGGGTTCTTCAGCAACCTGCTAGACTAACCGACCGCAAAGCAGACTCATCTCGGCATCCGGGTTCGCCCCTAAAATCTTGCCATTAGCAGCGACGGCTTGTAGGAAGGGAACTCAACCGCCCTTAAAGAATAGGTCGTAAGCGATCAGATTGTCCATTCCTGTCAAGCGAACGCCAAAATCGCCAGACCGAATTGTCAGTCCCGCGGCTGCATCTCGATAATTCATCAATAAGATTAATAACTTTAGGCTTTTAACTAGTTGGCACGAAACTCGCTCCTACCGTAGCCGGGTATCCCGACTATGTCCGGCACCATCTTAGATGAGCGTTTGAGGAGCGGTTTCAAACATCAAATCTCAAATACAAGAGTAAGCGAGACTTACCTTTATGCCATGAGAGGAATTAATTTCTCTCCCATCCGCTCGCTGTACTTGCCGTCACCAGCGCCCCTTTTGGCCAAGGAAAGATCCATTGTTCCCCGCGTCCACCATCCCGTGGAGGCAAGGGTAACCAATTTTGGTGGTCCGGACGTTTAGTTGTCGATGGCTTGTCCTGCGCCACGCGTCGTAAAGAAAGGAACTTCGGGATGGAGAAATCGCTTCGGGCTTTGCTAGTGCAAGATTCGGACGACGACGCTCAAGTCATAATCCGGGAAATGCGCAGGTGTGGCTACAACGTAGAGTATCAGCTCGTCGATACTGCCGTCGCCTTGTCAAAGGCGCTCGTCGAGAAGAATTGGGACATCGTCATATCCGATTACAAAATGCCCGGCTTTAACGGAAGCGACGCGCTAAAGCTGTTCAAGCGTGCCAGCCTTGACTCCCCATTCCTAATGGTGTCCGGCGCCGTGCCTGATGAAACCGGCATAGCCATGATGAAGGCCGGCGCCCATGACTACGTCTTGAAAGAGAATTTGAACCGTTTAGGCCCTGTTATTGAAAGAGAGTTGGAACGAGCCGAGGTACGGCGCCAGCAGAAACGCGCCAACGAGAGACTTCAGCATCTCGCTTACCATGATCTAGCTACTGATCTGCCCAACTATACCTTCCTTCACGAACGTCTTCATCAAGCGATTCTGAATGCAGAACTGCGAAAGAACCATATTGGCCTGTTGGTCATGAGAATAAACCGCTTCCAGAAGATGAACGAAACCTTAGGTGACCAATTAATCGACATCTTGTTGATGCAATTCGGGCGGCGCGTCAGTGGGGCGCTCCAACCGTCACATACGTTAGCGTGCCTTAGGGGTAATGAATTTGCGGTGCTGATCCCAATGGCTGACGGTGTCAAGGCTGCGCTGCAAGTTGTTCGTGAAATCAGCAAAGTTTTGGAACGACCGTTCATTATCTCGGACGGGCTCAAAATAGAGACGCAAGTCAGTTTCGGGATCGCGCTCTTTCCCGACCATGCGACTGCTGCTGACTTACTCGTTCGAAGAGCACGGATAGCCTTATCCACCGCAAAGAAAGATCACAGGCCGCATGCGTTCTACTCGGCGCAACAGTCCGAAGGTGCCCAGCATCAGCTGACGTTGGTCGGCGACTTGCGCCGGGCGATCATCGAAAATCAACTGTTTCTGCTTTATCAGCCTAAAATAGATCTTTCATCCCTTGAAGTAACGGGAGTCGAAGCTCTTGTGCGATGGAAACATCCATCTTCCGGAATCCTCACTCCCAACCAGTTTATCCCTTTGGCGGAACAGACGGGGCTGATCATGCCTCTGACTCTATGGGTTTTGAACGAGGCGCTCAGGCAATGTAACGTCTGGAATCAGGAAGGGCTTCGGCTGGGCGTTGCCGTCAATCTTTCGCCCTGGAACCTGCAGTCTAGCGCGCTGCCGGAGCAGATTAGGGGGTTGCTTACCTCTTCGCGAGTATCGCCGGTGCAGCTTGAATTGGAAATTACTGAAAGTGCTATCATGGCAAATCCGGCCCAAGCCACGGAGATTCTCACCGTGTTGAAGGACATGGGCTTGCGGATTGCTGTTGACGACTTTGGCACCGGCTATTCCTCTCTCGCGCTCCTGCATCGATTACCGGTGGACGTGATCAAAATCGATAAATCTTTCGTTTTAAAGCTGGCCACCGAAGCCCAAGACGCCGTGATCGTGCGGTCTATCATTTACCTAGCGCACAACTTAGGTCTCAAAGTCGTAGCCGAAGGGGTTGAGAATCGAGAAACCATGAGAATGCTGGTTAAAACCGGTTGCGATATGGCCCAGGGGTTTCACATAAGCCACCCACGGCTTGCGGACGAATTGCCGCGCGGTTTACGTAATTGGGGAGGTGAATACAGGACCGCTCTACTCTGATCTACGCAAAGCCCGCAGCAACAAAAAAAGGGGAATGCGGGTTGTTGTCCGCGCGGCAAAAACAACAAAATCCAGGCGATTTCCGGAAGGACGCGCTGGGTTTTGCTTATAACCAGAATCTAGTTTCGATACTTAGCTAATAGCTTCTTCGCCCCTTTCGTTGGTTCGGATTCTGATAACGTCCTCGACAGTCGACACAAAAATCTTCCCGTCACCAATCTTACCCGTCTGGGCCGACTCGAGAATGGCCTCGACTATTTTCGGCGCCATTTCATCCGGGGCTAGGATCTCTATTTTGACTTTGGGAAGAAAATCCACTGTGTATTCAGCACCTCGGTAGAGTTCAGTGTGACCTTTCTGCCTACCAAAACCCTTTACTTCGCTGATGGTCATGCCGGTAATGCCGGCTGAAGTCAGTCTCTGCTTGACTTCGTCGAGCTTAAACGGCTTGATGATCGCTTCAATTTTCTTCATCGGCTTCTCCCTCCCATCGTGCTTGGACCACGGATGCGTGAGCGGTATTTTCGCGGCTTGAAAGCATTTCTTAAATATCGAAGTACAGCGCGAACTCCCACGGATGGGGTCTGAGACGAATGGCGTCGACTTCTTTCTTACGTTTGTACTCGAGCCAAGTCTCGATCACATCTTTGGTGAAGACATCCCCTCTAAGCAGGAATTCATGATCTTTCTCCAACGCATCGAGCGCCTGATCCAACGATCCAGGCATTGACTTTACCTTGGCCGCCTCTTCAGGCTCGAGCTCGTAGAGATCCTTGTCGATCGGCTTGGGCGGCTCGATCTTGTTGCGGATGCCATCCAGTCCCGCCATCAACATCGCCGGAAAGGCGAAGTAGGGGTTGCAGCTTGGGTCCGGGGTCCGAAACTCCAACCGCTTGGCCTTCTCACTGGTGGAATACATCGGGATTCTCACGCAGGCGCTACGGTTACGGGCGGAGTAGACTAAATTGATCGGCGCTTCGTACCCAGGCACCAGCCTTCGGTAGGAGTTCGTCGTCGGCGCAATAAAGCCGCAGAGCGCATGCGCGTGCTTGATCAGCCCGCCAATGTAGTAGCGGGCGGTCTCGCTGATAAGCCCGTAGCCTTTCTTGTCGTAAAACAGATTCTTGCCGTTCTTCCAAAGGCTCTGGTGGGTGTGCATCCCGGAGCCATTGTCCTGAAAAAGCGGTTTCGGCATGACCGTGACCACCTTGCCCCGCTGCCGGGCGGTGTTTTTGACCACGTATTTGTAAAGCAATACCTGGTCGGCCATCTTGGTGAGGGTCGAGTACCGCATGTCGATTTCGGTCTGCCCGGCCGTGCCCACCTCGTGGTGATGCACTTCGACTTTGATACCGCATTTGTCCAGGTTCTTTATCATTTCGGAGCGCAAATCCTGGTACTGGTCCATCGGCGGCACCGGAAAATAGCCCTCTTTGTAGCGGATCTTGTAGCCAAGATTCGGCTTGTCGTTACTCCCGGAGTTCCAAAACCCCTCTTCGGAGTCGATATAGTAAAATCCGTGGTTGGCAGCCTGGTCAAATCGGATGTTGTCGAAAATGAAAAATTCGATCTCCGGCCCCCAGTAACTCGTGTCCGCGAGCCCCGTCGATTTGAGATACTTCTCGGCCTTCTGAGCTATGTAACGCGGGTCGCGGCTGTATGGCTCGCGCGTGACGGCGTCAATCACGTTGCAGACAATGCTGAGGGTCAGGTGCTCGGTAAACGGGTCCATGATCGCCGTCTCCGGGTCCGGAATCAATATCATGTCCGATTCGTTGATGCTCTGAAATCCCCGGATGCTCGAGCCGTCAAACCCAATCCCGTCGTCAAACAGCTCTGCTGTCAGCTCTCCCGCAGGTATCGAAAAGTGATGCCACAAACCCGGTACATCGACAAACTTGAAATCCACTATCTCTACTTTGTTCTTCTTGGCCAAGTCTAAGACGTCCTTGACACTCATTGCCTTACTCCTCTCTTTTTTCGTATGTGACCGTTAAAACCATCCTTTGCTATCACATTCTCAGTCGCACAGCTAGGCCCGCATGTCACGGTCATGCATAGCCACGCTCGTTGTGCTGGCTCAGATCCAAACCCATCCGCTCTTCTTCTTCGGCGACTCGCAATCCCATGCTTGCCTTCAGTATCGCAAGGATGATGCCCGTTACAACGACGGCGAATACGATCGTGGCCGCTACACTGACAAACTGAACCCCGAGCTGTCCGGGGTTGCCGAAGAAGAGCCCGTCATTGCCGGCCGGGTTGATCGCTTTAGAGGCGAAGAGGCCGGTCGCCAAAGCCCCCCACGTACCGCCCACGCCGTGGACCCCTACAACGTCCAAGGAATCGTCATAGCCGAATTTCGCCTTCATGTTACAAGCCGAGTAGCACAGAATCCCGCCAACCGCGCCTATGATGATCGAAGAAATTGGACCCACAAAACCCGCGGCTGGAGTGATCGAAACCAGGCCCGCCACCGCGCCGGTGGCAGCTCCCAGCGCTGTCGGTTTCCCCCGGGCGATCCATTCCATAAAGACCCAGGACAATGTCGCTGCCGCCGCTGCCGTATTGGTGGTCATAAATGCATTGGCGGCTAAACCGTCTGCGGCCAGCGCGCTCCCTGCATTGAATCCGAACCATCCCACCCAAAGTAACGAAGCGCCGATCACGCAGAAAGGCAGGTTATGTGGCGCCATCGTCTCTTGCCCGTATCCAACTCGTCTGCCGAACATCAGAGCTGCTACCAGTGCAGAGGCGCCAGAGCTGATATGGACTACGGTCCCGCCGGCGAAATCTAGGGCGCCCATCGCCCCTAGCCATCCTTTACCCCATACCCAATGGGCGAGGGGATCATAGACGAAAGTCGCCCATAGAAGTGCGAAAACGATAAAGGTGCTAAATTTAGCTCGCTCCGCGAACGCACCGGTTATCAAGACAGGCGTGATTATGGCGAACATCATTTGAAACAGCATAAACGCGAGATGCGGGACGGTGGCGGAATAGTCCGGGTTGGGATCAGCACCGACACCGTTTAACCCGATCCATGCGAGGCTGCCAATGAACCCGCCGACATCCGGCCCAAAGGCCAAACTGTATCCAAACAGTACCCATTGAATACTGATCAACGCGACGACGATGAAGCTTTGCATAATCGTACCGAGGATATTCTTCCCGCGCACGAGACCCCCGTAAAAGAGAAACAGGCCGGGAATGGTCATCATCAGAACCAGTGCAGCAGACGTCAGCAGCCAGGCGGTATCTCCCTTGTCGATTTGTGGCGCGGCAGGAGTAGCGGCATCTGCGCCAGCAGCAGGCACCGGTGCGATCGCGGCAGGGGGTGATGATTGCGGGTGAAGTGAATCTTGAGCCATGCAAAGAACTGGAATCGAGACCAACAGAAACGAAGCCATCATGAAGAGCAGCGACCATCTTTTCTTATCCTGATCCACGGCCAATCCTCCCTTGATCGAAGAGTAGATTCCGTAACAATAGAGCAACGGATATGCCACTAAATCAGCAAGAACATTTGCTTGAATTTTCGCGGCGGTTCAATCGTGAAAGAAACTGCGGGGAAAAGTCTGCTGCTTAACTTTAAGGCATTTGCATAGTTTCTAGGCAGATGACGTTTGGTAGGTGGCAACCTCTCAGATTCACAATAGAACAGAGAGAGGATTCGGAGCTGGTGGGTCAGGTTTGGGTAGTGACTCATTTTAGCTCCAGATCCTTCACTGAGCTTGTCCTGAGACTCTTCGCTGCGCTCAGAGAGTGACAGTCGAAGGATTCAGGATGACAGCCCCATCAAGTGTCATTCTGAGGCGTTAGCCGAAGAATCTGGGTTTTGCGAGAGTTGAACGGGCAGTGGCTCACGAAAATGAGTCACTACTCAGTTTTACGATACTGGATGGATATCGGACGGGAGCGCGAAGTGGATGTTCTCCTCGACAAAGCCGAGGTGCGCAATCTCGGCTCCCTCACGGGTGAAGAACTCGGCCACTTCACCTACCAACTGTTCCGGCACTGAGGCACCCGAGGTAATGCCAACCCTGGTAGCGCCTTGCAGCCAAGTTGGTTCTATTCCGTTGTGGTCATCGATAAGATAGGCGGGCGTACCCTGGGCCCTAGCCGCATTGCGCAGTTGGTTCGAGTTCTCGCTGTTGGGTGAGCCGACGACCAGCACGACGTCGACTTCCCGCGCCAGTTGTTTCACCGCGTCCTGACGGTTTTGCGTTGCATAGCAAATGTCCTCTTTGGGAGGTGTGATCAAGCGAGGAAATCGCTCCTTCAAAACGTCGATAACTTCCCGCGTGTCATCGACGCTGAGCGTGGTCTGCGTCAAGGCCACCACTTTTTCAGGATCCGGGACAACCACTTTCCAAGCTTCCGCGGCATCAGCTACGATCCGCACCCGTTCGGGAGCCTCGCCGCGGGTGCCGACGATCTCATCGTGCTTTTCGTGACCGACCAAGATTATCCAATAACCTTGAGCCGCGAATTTGCGTACCTCGCGGTGTACCTTCTCAACTAAAGGGCAGGTGGCATCAATGATAAGTTCGAGCCGCTTTTCTTTTGCTTCTTGCCACACCATAGGTGAAACGCCGTGGGCACTAAAAACTAGCTTCCCGCCCGCCGGGACATCCTCCAGCGACTGGACAAAATGCACTCCGCGCCGCATAAAATCGTTAACCACATATTTGTTGTGCACGATTTCATGAAACACGTACAGTGGCGCCCCGTGTCTCTGCAGGGCGCGCTCTATGGTTTCCACGGCCATTTCGACGCCCGCACAGAACCCTCTTGGCTTAGCTAATATGACCTTTTGAATCGCCATAGAATCAATTCAAGTTTGAAGATTTCATAAGAAGCTGTCAACAGGCGGGTCAACCGCAATGACCCGCTAAGTCGCGGAGTGGCCATTCAGAATGGCAAGTACCTTTTCCGCCGCGATTTGCGCGCCGTCGAGGCGGACATCGGGCCAGTTCGGTTTTTTCTCCAGCAGGCTTGTCAGATAGGAAAGAAAGTCTCCCGACAACAATTCTTTCTGGGGGACATACTCAGCCGTCGCACATTCAGTGAGGACCTGGACCAGCCGCGGATACTCCGCAAAGTCTCCGCGGTCGGTGTATAAAATCCGCACCCTGTGGGCAAGGACGTCGGCCACGATTCCATATCCCGGTTTGGTAACGATCACATCGGCCGCGCGAACCAGATCTTCGTAGTGATGCTGCGCATCCGGCAAGATGAAAACATTGCCGTCAACAGTCTCGCTTGCACCGGTTGCGACAAAAAAGAAATCTTTACTTTGCTTAAGCCTGCTCCATGATAAGCCGCTGAGTCCCAGCCCGCCAAAGCTTAGGAGCACCATCGTGCCAGCGCGTGGCAGGTTGAACCGCTCTCTTGCCTCGTCTTTGCTCAGAGCCGACATGCGGGAGATCCAGGGTATCGGTTCCCGCAGGGGAAAGACCTCCATGCCGCCCGCACAAGGGAGGGTTAACGCCAAGGTCGTTTTGCGGTAGAAGCCGTCCATTTTCTCGATTATTGGCAAGAAGTGGGGATGATCGTTGAGATAGGCACGGTAAATCCAACTCCAGGTGAAGTTGCTTATTGCGACTGAGCGGCGGGAAGTCTGCGCGGCAATTTCAAAACAGAGCGCCGGAATGTCTCCCACGATCAACTGAATTTTATGGTATCGAATGAAATCTCGTTCCTGCTGAATGAGTGCCGGCGCCTCGGCGTGCAGCGCCTGACAAGCCCGCAGGGTTTTCCCCAAATCCATTTTAAGACTGTTGGTTTGCACGATGCCCGCATCGAGGGACTGCCGGGAATATTGCACGGGAAAAAGAGTATGCTGGACAAGCCACTCCGGCGCCGTGCTACGAACGTAAATAGACAACTCGGGCAGAGACCTTTTCAGGGCGCGGATCACTTGGACTGAACGGACCGTGTGGCCGAATCCATGGCCGGTAATATAATAGAGAATTGAACTCAATTGGGCTTTGGATGTATGTATAAGCAAACCTGGGGAGCCGGCTCTTATATTGTCAAGCAGGCCCCGGTAAATGGCAACCCCGAGTAGCGTAAACGGGAGGATATTTGGCATGACTGGAACAATCAAGAAAATCTTGAGGCAAAAAGGGTACGGCTTCATCACTCCCGACGACGGAAGCGAGGATGTGTTTTTTCACCGCGGAAGTCTCGCCCCTCGAAGTCAAATCGAGGACTTCAATGAAGGCGACACGGTGCAGTTTCAGACACGAAAAGGTGAGAAGGGGCCTATAGCATTCGACCTTAAAATACGCTGAACAGCCGGTCGATTGCCACCTCCGCGAGGGAATTTCGATGAGGAACACCGCAACTTTCTCCGCCGACCGCTTGATGTTTGACCTTGCCTCCCGCTTAGGCTCTTCGGAAGGTTATTCGTTAACCTCAAATCTTAGCTCTGTTTCAACTTCTCCGCATCAATTGAAATAAAACCAAACACTGCGCTACTCTTCCCTGGAGCTTTGTTTCGGGGCTAACGGAAGTGTGTTAGGCTAAGTGTATCCCAGAGAAAGTCTAATGGAAACCAAGCACAGCAACCAGCTGATCCAGGAGACCAGCCCTTATCTATTGCAACACGCCCATAATCCTGTCGACTGGTATCCGTGGGGAGAGGAGGCCTTTCAGAAGGCCAAGAGTGAAAACAAACCGATCCTTCTCAGTATCGGTTATTCTGCCTGCCACTGGTGCCACGTCATGGAACGTGAGTCGTTCGAAGACGAGCAGATCGCCGCGCTGATGAACGAGCTTTTCGTCAACATCAAAGTCGACCGGGAGGAGCGGCCGGATCTGGACGAGATCTACATGAATGCCGTACAGATGCTCACGGGAAGGGGCGGCTGGCCAATGACGGTCTTCCTCACGCCGGAAGGCAAACCTTTTTACGGTGGCACCTATTTTCCGCCGGAGGATCGCTACGGCGTTCCCGGGTTTCCCAAAATACTGACGGGCGTCGCGAACGCTTATCGTCAAAAGCCCCAGGAAGTCCAGCGGAGCGTCAACCAGATCCTCGCTGCGTTGGAGCGGATGTCTGGCTCAGCGACCGAAACTCAGCAGACGTTCTCGCCCGAGGTCATTACTGAAAGCGCTCAACAGTTAGCGCAAGCGTATGATTCGAATCACGGCGGTTTAGGCAAGGCCCCCAAGTTTCCGAATGTGGGGGTCTACGAGCTGTTCCTGCGCCATTACCGTCGTTCCAAAAATGAACGATACCTGGAGATGGTAACTCATACCTTAAGAAGAATGGCCGATGGCGGTATTTACGATCACCTAGGCGGGGGTTTTCATCGCTATTCAGTGGACGAAAAATGGCTTGTCCCGCACTTCGAAAAAATGCTCTACGATAATGCCCAGCTCGTGCGTATTTATGCGCAGGTTTATTGCGCGACGAACAATCCCTTCTTCAAACGAATCGTGGAAGAGACAACGGAGTATCTCCTTCGAGAGATGCGCCATCCAGGCGGAGGTTTCTACTCGACTCAGGACGCCGACAGCGAGGGTGAAGAGGGCAGGTTTTTCGTTTGGATGCCTGATGAAATCAGCCGAATCCTGGGCGAAGAAGCCGGCGAAATCTTTTGCCGCATGTATGACGTCAGCGAGCATGGCAATTTCGAGGAGAAGAACATCCTGCATCCAATCCTGACAGTCGAACAAACCAGCAAGCTGTTCAAACGAAAAGAGGCGGATATCGAGAATCTCATATCGACAGCCAAAGAGAAGCTTTTTAATGAACGGGAGAAAAGGATCAAACCGTTCCGCGATGAGAAGATCTTGACTTCATGGAACGGTCTGATGCTTTCGGGTTTGGCGGAGGCTATAAAAATCTCACGGAATCCAAACTACCTTGGCGCCGCCAACGCGACGGTCGAGTTCTTCTTCACTCAGATGTTTCGTGATGGCTACCTGTTGCATGTCTACAAAGATGACAAAGCTAAATTATTCGGATACTTAGATGACTATGCCTTTTTGGCCACGGGACTGCTGGATGTTTATGAGGCGACTTTGGAACGGTCGCATTTGGAGCGTGCGCTGGGGCTGGTCGATATCATGATCCGTGAGTTTTGGGACGATCAAGATGGAGCTTTTTTTTACACCGGCAAATCTCACGAACAACTAATCGCCCGGTCGAAACCGATTTTCGACGGGTCGGTTCCGTCGGGAAACGCGGTCGCAACTCAACTGCTTCTGCGGTTCTATCATTACACGGCGCGAGATGACTACCTGAAAAAAGCTGAAAAGGTCTTACGGTCCTATTATGACACGATGGCGAGCCAGCCTTTTGGCTTTGCGCATATGCTTGCTGCGTTGGATTTTTACTTGGAAAAGCCGAAGGAGATCGTATTAATAGGAAGCAGAGAAGACCAGGTTACCGCCGATCTGCTCAAAAACATTCATTCGCTCTACCTGCCCAACATGACTCTACAGCTGGCGAGCGCTGATCAGCCGCTCGAAAAGATCTCGCCGTTATTCGCAGGTAAAAAACAGCTTGACGGAAAGCCCACTATCTACGTTTGCCAGAATTTTACCTGTTCCCAACCGGTAACAACATGGGAAGATCTCAAGCCAATCCTGGAAAGCTAGCGAAGTCCTAGAACCCATCGCCCGACGGAATTTATCGGCTTACACCGGGTTGAACTAGGCTGTCCTTGATACTCTGAACGATACGTTCCAAATCGGCCGCGGAGTAGTATTCAATCTCAATCTTTCCTTTCGCCGATCTGGCTTTCGGTATCAACCGCACTCGTGTTCCTAGCGAACGCTGCAGATCTTCGACTACCGCCCGGAGGTCGGGGTCGATGAGCGGAACTTGCCGGCGCCGCTTCCTGCCAGAGGTCAGATGACGCACCAGTTTTTCGGTTTCACGTGTGGATAGTCCCTTAGCGATAACTTCACGGCAAGACGAAATAATCAGCGGCTCGCTATGTAAGCCAAGCAGCGCCCGCGCTTGTCCCGCCGGAAGGTTTCCCGACGCGACTTCTTGCTGGACGTCCGACGGCAAGGATAGCAAACGGATGGCGTTGGCGATTGCCGGGCGGCTTTTGGCGACTTTTTCGGCCATTTCGTCTTGGCTCCAACGAAATTCCTCTTGCAGCCGCCGATAGCCGTTGGCTTCTTCGATGGGGTTGAGATCCTCGCGCTGCAGGTTTTCAACCAGCGCCAACTGGAGCGCTTCCTGATCCGTCGCTTCGCGAATGACTACCGGTACTTCGGTGAGCCCGGCTTCCATCGCCGCGCGCCAACGGCGCTCACCCGCGATCAGCTCGTAGTCGCCGCCCTTGGGGCGAACCACCAACGGTTGAATGATTCCCTGGTTCCGAATCGATGAAGCGAGTTCTTCGATCTTGGCTTCATCGAAAATTCGGCGGGGCTGAAAAGGACTAGGCGCAATTCTTTCTACATGGACATTGAGCGTTGCGGCTTCGCTTCTTGTCTCTCCGAGCGGCTCGGCAGCGACAGGTATAAGCGCGCTGAGTCCTCTACCCAATCCCTTCCTCTGTGTTGACATGTTTTTTCTCTCCGTTGTTGATAACTTCTTTCGCGAGCTCCAGATAGTCTTGTGCTCCCGTCGACTGGGGGTCGTACAAACAAGCAGGCTTGCCGAAACTAGGGCTCTCGCTCAGGCGGACGTTCCTTCGAATGACGGTATGAAAAATCGTATCGGGAAAATGAGCGCGAATCTCCTCGACCACTTGATGCGCGAGTCGATTCCGGCTGTCGAACATCGTAATTAAAATCCCTTCCAGATGAAGATTTGGGTTCAATCCTTTTTGCACCAAGCTCATAGTTTCCACTAGCGCGGTTAATCCTTCCAGAGCATAGTACTCGCTTTGAATCGGTACCAGCAATGAATCTGCTGCCGTGAGAGCGTTCAGTGTCAGAAGTCCAAGGGACGGCGGGCAATCAAGCACAACGTAGGCGAACTGCTTGCGCACCGACAGCAATGAGTGCTTGAGGCGGTATTCTCTTTTTTCGGCGCTCACTAACTCAATTTCTGCGCCGATTAAATCTCTACTGGACGGAACGACGAACAGCTTGGGAAGGTCGGTCAGGCATATAACTTCTGTCATCCAATGAGATCCACACAAGACATTGTAGAGGCCGGCCTTCACCTTCAAGCGATCGATCCCTAAACCCGTCGTACTGTTGCCCTGAGGATCTACGTCGATCAAAAGGGTCGGCTTGTCTGAGAGCGCGAGCGATGCGGCCAGGTTGACTGCGGTAGTAGTTTTACCAACTCCCCCTTTTTGATTCGCAATCGCAATCACCTTCCCAACAAAAATATCTTTAGAAATCAATATGTTATACATATTAGCAATGTTTTAAGTCTTTTATCACAAGAGCGCAATAAAAGGAAGAAAAAAATTGCTGTTTCACGTGAAACGGAGAAATTCTGGGGTGCTCTAGTTCGCCCAGGGCGAAATTTCCAGCAGATTACTGCCAAACCCATTTGAAGTCAGAGGTCGGCGGTCCCTTGCTCCCTGCTCTTTGACACCTGAGTCTCTCGGTGCGCCGGCTTTCCTCTGCCGTGGGGGCCAGCCAGAAAGGCCGCGGTCACAGGGACGTGGAAGTTGCTCCCAGGCCCCGACCGCTGAAATAACCACCTTCGGAGAGGATCGGGCGGCGGCCTACAAGGTAGAGGCTTATTGACCGTGGCCCGGAGGGGACTCGCCCGCGACAGACTGTGTGAAAACTAGCCGACCACCCTTCGACACCTGCTCAGGATGATCGGCTAAGTATTGGAAATAACGATCGGTGCCCGTTCGTGCTGAGCCTGGTCGAAGCGCGAACGGAGACTTTTCACACAGTCTAGCGAAGGCCGGAACACAGTGTCGCTGCTTCTCCATAGTCCGCGAATAATACGGACTAGGAGCTTTTCCTCTTTTTAAGGTATATCGATAGGAGTGTGACGGCGGCCGGCGTAATCCCGGCCATCCTTGCGGCCTGTCCCAAAGACCCGGGCTTGATTGTCGTGAGTTTCTCTCTAACCTCACGCGATAGGCCCTGAACTTGTGTATAGTCAAGGTCGTCGGGAAGCTTTTGATTTTCTAATTTGCGAAACCTATCGACCATTTGGAACTGGCGGTCGATATAACCTTTGTATTTAATCTCAAGCTCCGCCTGTGCTTCTATATCTGACGAAACTTCTGGGATTTCGGCTATACCTCGGAGCTGCTGCAGCGAGATCTCGGGCCGACGTAACACTTGTGCCAAAGAGGTCACGCCGCGCAAAGGCGCTGACTCAAAGGATGCCAGTAGCATGTTGACATTGGAAGAAGGAGAAACTTCGGTTCCTTCTAGCAACTTCAACAGCGCCGAGGTCTTCTGTCTCTTATAACTTACTCTTTGATAGGCTTCATCAGTGGCTAATCCAAGCTTATGACTTATTTCGGTCAGGCGTAGATCAGCATTATCCTCGCGTAAGAGCAGTCTATATTCCGCGCGCGAGGTGAACATTCGATAAGGCTCACTGTCTGTTCCTTTCGTAACCAGATCATCGATGAGCACGCCTATGTAGGCCTGGTCACGCGAAAGTATCAGCGGCTCTTTGAGGCGTAGACTCAGCGTCGAATTGATCCCAGCGATTATCCCCTGGGCTGCTGCTTCTTCGTAGCCCGTTGTACCGTTGATCTGTCCTGCATGATAGAGACCACGAACGAATTTAGTCTCGAGAGATGGATAAAGTTGAGTTGGCTCAACATAGTCGTATTCAATTGCGTAGCCCGGCCGCATTATCTCTGCTGCCTCAAGCCCTTCGATGGACCGGACCATCGAAATTTGAATGTCCAGGGGCAGACTGGTCGAAAGGCCGTTAGGATAAACTTCCCTCGTATCCAAGCCTTCCGGCTCGAGGAAAATTTGGTGCCTTTGTTTATCAGCAAAGCGCACGATCTTATCTTCAATCGATGGACAATAGCGCGGTCCCTTGCTTTTTATGACTCCCGAATACATTGGCGATCGATAGAGGCCGGAGCGTATTATTTCATGAGTTCTATCGTTGGTATAAGTAATATGGCAAGGCACCTGTCGCTGGCTAACCTTATGGGTCGAAAATGAAAACGGAACCGGCGGATCGTCACCAAGCTGAACCTGCAGTTTCGAGTAATCAATCGAACGGCTGTCCAAACGAGGACATGTACCGGTCTTTAGGCGGCCAATGTTAAATCCTAGCTCTGTAAGGCATTGGCTGAGTCCCTGGGCGGCAAAGTCACCGGCACGGCCCGCGGAGTAATTGCGATCGCCAACATGGATCAATCCACGCAGAAAGGTTCCGGTAGTCAAGATTACTCGGCGCCCATAAAAGATTTCACCGATCTGAGTCTCGACACCACGAACCTCGCCATTCTCAACGAGCAACCGTTCCACACTACCTTGCCGCAGAGCAAGGCCATGGCAGTTCTCTAAGACACGTTTCATTCGTTGCCTGTACAGGGCTTTATCTGCCTGCGCTCGCGATGCTCTTACCGCAGGACCCTTTTTCGTATTAAGAATCCTGAACTGGATACCGGTCTCATCGATCGCTCGCCCCATCTCACCACCGAGAGCGTCGATTTCCTTGACCAGATGACCCTTGCCGATCCCTCCGATAGCAGGGTTGCACGACATTTGCCCGATGTGGTCCAGATTAAGCGTCAGCATCAATGCGTTGCAGCCCATACGCGCGACCGCGAGGGACGCTTCAATGCCAGCATGCCCGGCACCGACAACGATGACGTCATATATATCTTGTCGATCTATTTTTTGTTTCACGTGAAACGATGACTTCCCATGAGGCACTCATCAGTGTTTTCAACGATCAAGTACAATTTTTACTTACTTATTTTCCAATGCAAAACCCACTAAAAATACGTTCTAAAATATCATCACTCTTGACCAATCCAACGATCTCCTCGAGCGCATCCCGCGCTTCGTGAAGGTCTACCGCCACGAATTCCGGGGATTGCGCCGAAGATAGTGCCACTACCGCATCGCTAAGGGACCGATCGCTCCTGACCAATGCCGCCTTGTGCCGTTCATTCGTTATTACAATCGGCGGCTCGGTCGCTGTTCCAAGAACAACATTACGCAGACACAGTTTCAGCTGATCCAAGCCGAGTCCCTGCTTCGTTGAAATAGGCACGACTTCCAAATCTCCTACCAAAGCGCGCAATGATCCAAAATCGAGCGCCAAAGACAAATCACATTTGTTTACCACAACCAACGCTTTCCTGCTTCGAGCCGCCGAAATTAATGGAAAATCTTCCGGGGTCAGGGGTTCGGATCCATCCAAAACGAGCATAACGACATCAGCGCTTTGAAGGTGCTGCTTCGATAGATCCACGCCGATTCTCTCAATAGGATCTTGAGTCTCCCTTATTCCTGCGGTGTCCGACAAGGCCACAGGTAATCCGCCGAGATAGATAGACTCCTCGATAACATCCCTGGTAGTGCCGGGAATTGGTGTCACGATGACTCGTTCCTCGCCGAGTAGGGCATTCAGAAGGCTCGACTTACCGACGTTCGGCCGGCCGCAAATGCACACCCTTGCGCCTTCTCGAAACAATCGGCCCCATTCGTAACTATTGGTTAGATCGCATATTTTTCCTCGAAGTCCGTCAATTTTGGCGATTAGCTCGCGGCGCTGCAGAAGCTCAATTTCTTCCTCTGGAAAATCGACTGCTGCTTCCACCTGAACCAGAATATCAAGCAACTGCTCCCTTAGTTCCCCGACCCACTTGGACAACTCGCCCCTGACCTGATGCACTGCCAGGTTCAACCCGCCTTCGCTACGGGCCTTGATCAGATCAACGACCGCCTCGGCCTGAGCCAGATCGAGGCGGCCGTTGAGAAATGCGCGCTTCGTGAACTCGCCCGGATCAGCGTGGCGTGCTCCTCGCGACAGAACCAACCCCAGGAGGCGGCTGACGAGCAAAGGCCCGCCATGACAATGCACCTCGACAACATCTTCGCCGGTGTAGCTGCGCGGTTTGCGCATGACGGTGAGCAAAACTTCATCTAGTAGGACTTTGCTCTGCGGGTTCCGAATCGTCCCGTGATAAAGCATGTGAGACCGCAGTTTCCCGTTCTTGTCGTTCGTTCGATGAAAGATTTGATTGGCAATCTGCTCCGCCTCAGGACCGCTCAGACGCACGATACCGACTCCGCCCTCGCCGATCGGTGTAATGATTGCTGCGATCGTGTCTTCTTTATACATGAAAAAAACTCTCTCATCTTAACAATTTTCGATTCGATGGCAACATAACCGGCGACGCGCTCGAGCCGATTCGAAGAGAACTACCTGTACGGTGGATTCAAGGAGCGACGCGACGCTTCCGGCCTCTTGCGCCAGTAGCTTCCGCGACCTTGCAGTTGAAGCTCCGTGATACTCGATGGGTGAGGTTTGAGTCTCTAACCGGGCTAGCCCAATTGCCAAAACTTTCCTTCGATCGGAGTGCCGTCCACAACAGCGTAATCACTCTCCTCATCGGTGCGCTGGTTGCCCTCTGCATCGACTCGCAGAACCTTGGGTCTGCTCTTGCGGGCGCTCGTACGCAGCAGCGCCAACGGCCGGTCGCCCGTGCTTTGAAAATAGTAGAACCAGCCTTCCGGCAGCATGATACCTTCGCCTTTCTTCAGGACCGTCGGTTTGTGCTCCTTGTCATAGAAAGTCGCCTCCCCGTCCATAACGACGAAAGCATGGTCTTCGCCGGGATGGGTGTGGAGTTTGTTCTTCCGGCCGATCGAATAATAATTCAGTCCAACGGACAAATGTTCGGTATTGGCCATGGGGATATGGCTTCTCCCTCCCGTTAAGAGAGGTGTTTTTAGTTTGAAAGTAGCGGCGTCCATCTCATCGTTCTCCTTTCTTTGTGATGACGATTCAACTCCGATAAAACTATCCTCGTCCCGTATATCGCAGAGATTGTAAC
The DNA here is from genome assembly GCA_050735975.1 of Binatia bacterium. Classification (GTDB taxonomy): domain Bacteria; phylum Desulfobacterota; class Binatia; order UBA9968; family UBA9968; genus DATMBL01. The sequence goes on from JBOHVS010000337.1 coordinate 31,201, forward strand.
TTGAAAAGGGGTAAAGGCTTGGACTATTTTGAGCTGCATCGTCAAACCGTACTGCGTAAAAAGGAACAAAACCATGGGAAAGATCGGCCTTGCCTTCGTCAATCCGGCGCCACTAACTAAACCGAATTATGTCGTGAATTTCGCAAGAAGGTGCGAAGAGATGGGGCTTCATTCCATGTGGACTATCGACCGAATTGCCTACGATAACCTCGAGCCGTTGACCATTCTTGCGGCGGCAGCCGGCGCGACGCAGAAGATCCGGCTCGGAACTTCCGTCCTTTTGCCCGGGCTAAGACAGCCGGCGTTGCTTGCAAAGACGGTAGCAACCCTGGATTTTATCTCAAACGGCCGCGTAACTCTCGGCGTCGGCTTCGGCAGTCGTGAAAGCGACTTTTCCTCGGTAGAGGTTCCTTACGAAGCGCGGGGAAGCAGAGCGGTAGAAGCGGTTCAACTAATGAAACGTCTCTGGACCGAAAATAACGTTAGCCACAAAGGACGCTTCTTCGACGTCCAAAACCTCACAATCGGTCCCAGACCGCTTCAAAATCCTATCCCGGTATGGACCGGCGGCAGCGCCGACATCGCGCTCAAGCGCGCCGGCGCCTGGGCAAACGGTTTCATCTGTGGCAGCTCGGCTATACCGGAGTTTCCCTCGACTTGGGAAAAAGTCGCTAGTTACGCCACGGCGGCGGGTCGCAATCCGGGCGAGATCGAAAAGGCCGGCCTTACATTCATGGCGATCAACGACGACAAGACAAAAGCCGTTGACACAGTCGCTGCCTATGTGCAGCGCTACTACGGTCGGCTCAGAGGAGATATTGAGAATACTTCGTTGGTAGGCTCCGGCACAGCCTGCGCGGAACGGATCGATCTGTTCTTCAGCAAGGGCCTCGACACCCTGATCATCGGCATGGCCGATGCCGATCCGAAGCAGCTCGAGCTTTTCGCTGACAAGGTCTTGCCCAACCTCAAGTCCTGACGAGCCGGCGCAAGGCGGCTCGGTTGAAGTTCATTTAATAAGAGTGCATTAGTAAGTAGGCATGAGTCGACAGAGGGGCGAGGCCTGGAGGGCGCGGGCACGCCAACGTAAAGGTTGCGTTCAGGCCCAGGTCGTGGGTATAGCCACACTTGGAGAAGACGGGGTGGTGGCCTACAAGGCACAGCCCATTGACCGCGCCCGGAAGGATTCGCCCCGAGGGACGCCCGCTTTCGGCAGATATCCGGATACTAGTGAACTCTTTTATAGCTTGAGACCTCCCCCCTTAGCCTAAGGCGTCGGCGTTCGCCCAACCTTCAAGCAGAGGCTTATCGATGCTCGCCGGAGGCTCTACTGCTTTCCCATGCCCTTCGACCACTCGAAGTTTGGATCTTTGTAGGCTTCCTGCGGCATTAGTGAGGTTAGTCCGCGTTTGGTTAGCTCGTCCTCGAACTTCTGCCGCACCCAAGGATCTTCGTTGACATATTCGATTTGGTCTTTGGCGCGGTCTTCCACCTTTTCGGCGTGGCCGTGGAACTGCATTGGCGGATGGAGGGCCAGGTATCTGGCGGCTTCACCGCCGGCGTTGAAATGCTGGTGGAACCACTTGTTAGGCGGTACGAAGCAGCTCGCCTCGTGCCACGGCACGGCCACCTTTTCCTTTCCTTCTTCCCACATAATCGAGTAGCCTTCACCGACCGGAATCACGATCACCCGACCCGGGCCGTGCCGATGGGCCTTCTTGTACAGGCGCGCATCGAAGACCGACATGTGGCAGGACATTTCCGAGTCGGGGAACTGGATGTAAACGCTCCGTCCACCGGCGCCACGTCTAACGTTGGCATCGAGCTTATCCCAGGCCCGCATGTCAGGAAAAAAATTCCCATACCAATAAGCTCGCCGGCCCCATGAGTTGTCGAGCGTATTTTGCTGAATCATCTTGGCTTCGGAATAAAAATCGATCTCGTTCTGAATATCCGGCCCTTCGTAAAGATTGCCAAAAATGAAGTTCACGTCGCGCACGCCGGACAGTGTCAGCGGCATGTAGTTGTAATGCAGCAGCCGCACCGGTTTATCGCCTTGCATGTTGCTAAATTGATGCGTGTAATTATGAGGCACCAGGAACATGCTATGCTTTTGCCATTCGAATGTCTTTTTGGACCGTCGCTCACCGGACCAGATGGTCGTGAGACCGCGGCCCTCAACGACGTAAGCAATTTCATCGAGAGCGAACTTAAGCGCGGGCAAGGTTTTGCCCGGAGGGATCTCCGTCACTCGCGCCGAAGTGACTCCCTCCTGTCCCACCAGCTGAATAAATGCGGAGTTACACTGGCGCTCCTCCCACCAGCCCAACGCCAGCGTTCTCAGATCCTCGATGTAGTAGCCGCGGTGGATTGGAATGCCTTGCGACTCCATCCACTCATCGTACGTGTAGAACTTGCTCCACATCTTTCGCTCTGTTTTCATCGCCTTTGACATGGATGGTTCCCTCCTGAGTCCTTGTTTCTTCCTTTACCAGGTAGTTGTATAGCGCATAGGATGCGACGCTGCCTTAAACCGTCATAACCAATAGCGTGCCCGCCACGGTGCAAATCGCTCCCGCCACAACGCGAGGGGAAATTGATTCTAAATCCCTCAGGAAAACTGCCGTCAATAAAACTGATAGAACCGGGTTCGCAGCGATTATAGGCTCGACGATAACCACCTGGCCCAGACTCAGGGCATAAAACACCGCTAGCATAGCCCCGGTGTTGAGTAAACCAGCAGCGAAATACCAGCCGAGGCTACGTCTGGGTAAACAGAAGATCCGAATGCCTCCATTTGCCTGCAGCAGCCCCAAGGAGAAAATTAGTCCCGTCATCGCTGTGATTGCTGCTCCCATAAGTGGAGTATTGTCAACCATCAGCCCGGCTTTCCGCAAAGTGCTCGAAACACCAAAACATATGGCGCCCAAAGCAGGATAGATGACATCCATTTTGCGCCATGGTCCAGTCGCCGGCTTTACGGAAGAGAGAATCACCACACCGAGAATAACGAGAGCTGTTCCGAGAATGTTTTGAAACAACCATATTTCATTCAGAAAAAACACTGCAAAAATCGAGGCGAACATAGGGGATGAATTCACGATCGGCACGGCTCTCGCCACCCCGATGCGCTCGATACCGACGAAATTAAGGGTCCGCCCCAGACCCGGGGCAAAGATGCCGGCTACAACGAAATACCAAACGGCGGCCGACCACAGAGCGTGCGAAGGCACAAAAAGCGCTACCAAACACCAGGAAACCGACGCCGACAGGGTAAGCGAGATTACCGATGCGGTGAGCGCATTGGAATTGACCATCCCGCGTCGAATTAATATATGGGAAACTGCGAAACCAAAACCAGCCAGAACGGCAAAATAGACAGCCATTAATACTCAGGTACTGCGATTCTTAAGCACAGGGGCGCCGTCCCGGACAGCCACCATCAATCTCGTGGTCAGTGGTATTCGGTCATGATGAATTCCCCGACAGAAACGTCTTTCCGTAAACACCATGCGGTAAGCCGCGATCGACGTCCGCGCTATTAGCCGGACGCGCGGCTGTACTCTCGAATCTTATGGACCCGAACCGTCAATCTAACTTCGTCGTCGGGAACATCAGCGATTTGACCGTTACCGGTATGACTTCCGTGATCCCCAAACACTCGCCGATGTCTATGTAGTCCAAATCGCCGACCTCGATGCCGTCAACCGCGATGATATCGCGGGCGACCTTGAACTCATCTTTCAGAATACCGCCGAGAGATTTGGCTATGTCGATGTCCATAGTCAAATAAAGCGGGCAGTTCGGATCGTCGGCATCCTTGAGAACTTCCGCAATGCCCTCGGCGAGACGTCTGACGGACTGATAATCCGGTACGCCGTTCACGGTCAATGATAAGGCTAATCCGGTCGTAAAACGCGCCAAGTCGAACTTCCTCAATGATTGCCTGAGGGCGTCGCTGATCGACTCGCCCTGCCGAATGACAGCCTGAATAACCTTGAGACCATGGACTGGAAGCGCATGCTCGTTAGAGACGTAACTCGTATTGCCGCTAGCTTGAATCGTATACTCGCCGGCGCCGATTACCGTGGCCCGAATCCCCTCGATGGGCTCTCGAAGAGTATCTTCAGGGAGCTTCTCAAGACGATTCCGTGTGTATTTTCCAAGCTCAGGACCGATGTCACCATAGGCGGTGCGATCACGGTCATAAACATGCTCCGAGACGCCACCCGAGAAAACGAGATGCTGAACCTGTTTGAAGCCTCTATATTTTTTGAACGGGGGCGTCACCATCAGCTGTTTCGCCATCGGCGAAGCGGGACCTTGCTCGATGACTTCGAAAAGGATCGTTGCCATATAGGCGCCGAAATCCTCTTTCATCTTCTCGGTGATCTTTTGCCCGAGATCGACCTTGTGGCCTAGTTCTCTCATCATTATCCGGCCCGCGTCTTCAATTCGTGTAACCACGTCGTTTTCATCGAAAGCAAGCAACCGCGCGCCGACGTTGATGGCGGCAGTTTGCGTCACGACGCCGTCCTCAATCAGAGAAAATTTGGTGGTGCCTCCGCCCATATCGACGTTCAGAACGGTCTTATGCTCCGCTTTGGAAAGATCCACCGCGCCGCAACCGTATGCCGCAAGCAATGCTTCATGGTTATGGCCGGCGGCCGCGCAGATAAATTTTCCGGAGTACTTGGCGAAAAATTCCACGATGGGCTGCGCGTTCTCTTTCTTGAGCGCCTCCCCGGTGATAATGACTGCTCCGGTATCCACATCGTCCGGCGTTAACCCGGCTTCCTGGTAGGCGTCCTGAATAAATTGATTGACCCGATCGGTATCGATTTTGGTCGCCGACAAGTAGGGGGTCAACATGATCGGCGAGCGATAAAGCACTTCGCGGTTCGTCACCTTGAACTTACCGGAGAGCGAGGCTCCTTCGCGCCGCAAGGTGATAAGGGAAAAAATCAAATGGGAGGTCGAGGAGCCAATGTCGATGCCTACGCTCTTCAGCGAAAACATCTCAAGCCCTTCGATCTCCGTGACGATTTCACCTTCTTTGATATCGAAGTTTTCCGGATGGTCGTGATCGTAAATGTCGTCGTGCATTAATTCTCTCCAATCGAAAACGTTCCCTAACAAGCTGCTGCTAATTCTAGCCTATATAACAAGAATCCCCGCACTCGCGTGCAGGGATTCTCGGCATTGAATCTTCTAAAGTCCTAAGCCGCCCTTTTATTGCTTCCCCATCGCTTTGGACCACTCGTAGTCCGGGTTGGTGTAGCACTCTGCCGGCATCAGGCTCTTGATGCCGCGCTTGGCCAACTCTTCCTCGAACTTCTGGCGAATATATGCATCTTCGTTCGGATACTCGATCTGGTCTTTTGCCCGGTCTTCGACTTTTTCGGCGTGACCGTGGAACTGCATCGGCGGATGGAGCGCGAGGTATCGCGCCATGTCGCCGCCGGCGTTGAAATGCTGGTGAAACCACTTGTTGGGCGGTGTGACCATACTGCATTCGTGCCACGGGCAAACGATTTTCTCTTTGCCTTCTTCCCACATGATCGAATAGCCCTCCCCCGCCGGAATGATGATAGCGCGCCCGGGACCATGCCGGTGCGCTTTCTTATAGGTCTTCGGGGCGAAGACAGACATGTGCGCGGTCAGCTCTGAATTCGGAAACTGGATAAAGACGCTCTTGCCTCCGGCGCCGCGACGCTCATTGGCATCCAGCTTGTTCCATGCGCGCATATCAGGGAAGAAATTGCCGTACCAAAACGCCCGCATCCCCAAACCTTCATCCGCGTTGGCTGCTTGGACCAGTTTAGCCTCTGAATAAAAATCGCCTTCCGAGGAGCCATTCTTTGGCTCGTAGGGATTATTGAAGTACATGTCAGGCTCAGGCAGCGCAGACATCGCCATTGGCATATAGCTATAGTGGAAGAGCCGCACGGGCTTATCCCCCTGCATGTTACTAAAAACATGGTAATGATTGCGCGGAACGAGAAACAGCGAGTGCTCTTGCCATTCAAAGCTCTTCTTCGGCTTTCCCTCGCCCGCCCAAACTGTAGTGAGGCCGCGGCCCGAGCAAACATAGACCAGTTCATCCAGAGCAAACTTGACGGGCGGTAGGCTCTTGCCCGGCGCAATTTCACTAACCCGCGATGAACTGACACCTTCCTGCCCCAAAAGCTGGATAAACGCCGCCTTGCACTGCCGCTCTTCCCACCACTCCAACTCAACCGAGCGCAAGTCCTCTATATAATAGCCCGTATGGATCGGAATTCCCTTTGTCTTCATCCACCGATCGTAGGTGAATTCCTTGCTCCACATCGTGATGACGGGTTCCTGTCTAGCTGCCGTGGCCATGCTATGTTCCTCCTTTCTACTACTACTAGTCACCCAACTGTCGATTTGCAACATGCATCTGAACCTTGGCCCAACGTAGAGCGACGGCGGCGGCGATAAATTCCTTATCGTCCGGGTTAAGCTGGTGCATTTGGTTTTCCGCCTGCTCCTCGTTACGCCGGGCGCGTTCAACATCGATCTCATCGGCGTATTCCGCCGAAGTGGCCAAGACCGTCATGGTATTGTCCAAAACCTCAGCATACCCTCCGCTGACGGCGAGGTATCGTTTTACCGGCCCCTGCTTATAGCTCATCTCACCGGGCACCAAAAGGGTCAGAAAAGCGATGTGGTTTGGGAGCACGCCAAACTCGCCCAAGGCGCCGGGAGCAGTGACTTCATCGACGTCCTCGTCCAGGACAAGCCGGCTGGGCGTCACCACTTTAAGTCTGATCTTATCAGCCATGTCTGCAAATCTAGGTTAGAAGCATCGGGCGTACGGCACAAGTGAAGACTTCTACTGTTGACTCCTGCTGATCGACTTCTTTATTGTGCCGCCATCTTCTTGGCCTTTTCTACGGCCTGCTCAATGGTGCCGACCATGTAAAAAGCCTGCTCGGGAATATCGTCGTGTTGACCATCGACGACTTCCTTGAATCCCCGGATCGTATCTTTCAGTTCCACGTAGGCTCCCGGAGTTCCTGTAAACGCCTCAGCGACGTAAAAGGGTTGAGAAAGAAAGCGCTGAATTTTTCTCGCCCGGGCGACAATCATTCTATCCTCTTCCGACAATTCGTCCATACCGAGAATGGCGATGATGTCCTGGAGGTCTTTATAACGTTGCAGGATCACCTGTACCTGGCGGGCGACGTCATAATGCTCAGCGCCCACGATATGGGGATCTAGAATACGAGAGGTTGAATCCAGCGGGTCGACGGCCGGATAGATCCCCAGCTCAGCGATTTGCCGCGATAGAACCGTCGTCGCATCAAGGTGCGCAAACGTCGTCGCCGGGGCCGGATCGGTCAAGTCATCGGCCGGGACGTAGATCGCCTGCACGGAAGTGATGGAACCCTTCCGCGTGGTGGTGATCCGTTCTTGTAATTCGCCCAAATCAGTCGCCAGAGTCGGTTGATATCCGACGGCGGACGGCATGCGTCCGAGCAGGGTCGAGACTTCTGAGTTCGCCTGAGTAAAGCGGAAAATGTTGTCGATGAAGAGAAGCACATCGCGGCCTTCGTCGTCTCGGAAGTACTCCGCAAGTGTCAGCGCTGTAAGAGCGACGCGGGCGCGGGCGCCGGGGGGCTCGTTCATCTGGCCATAGACCAAGGACGCCTTGTTGATAACGCCCGATTCCTTCATTTCCAGCCAGAGATCATTTCCTTCACGAGTCCGTTCGCCGACACCGCCAAAAACGGAGTAGCCGCCATGTTTCATCGCCACGTTATTGATGAGTTCCATGAGGATGACTGTCTTGCCGACGCCGGCGCCGCCGAACAAGCCGATCTTTCCGCCACGGGCATAAGGCGCCAAAAGGTCAACGACTTTGATGCCGGTTTCGAAGGCCTGGACTTTAGTCTCTTGATCGACAAATTCGGGAGCCGGACGATGAATGGGATAAGATTTCTTCGCATTGATCGGGGCGCCTTCGTCCACAGGTTCGCCAATGACATTGAGAACCCGTCCCAGGGTCTCCTCACCCACCGGCACGGTAATGTTCGCGCCTGTATCCATCACCTCCACGCCCCGGACCAGTCCCTCTGTGGTATCCATGGCCACGCAGCGGACCGTGTTTTCACCCAAGTGTTGCGCCACCTCGATGACGAGATTCCACTGCGCATCGCTGATGGCGGGATTGCTAACTTTCAGGGCGTTGTAAATGGGCGGCAGAGCGCCGTCGGAAAACTCGACGTCGATGACCGCGCCCAATACTTGGGTAACCTTTCCCATGTTCATAATTACGGTTTCCTCCGTTTACCCCGTTCCCCAAAATCATCCCGCCGCGTAAGCGCAGGAATGAATGTTCTTGCCTTTTGCGCAGCCAACGTCCCAAAGTCGCGGTCGTCAGCCCGTGGTGCGGGGTTTACTTCTCACTTCAAGGCCTCCGCCGTCCCGACGATTTCCATCAGTTCTCGGGTGATCGAAGCTTGACGCGCTCGGTTCATCTGCAGGGTCAGCGCCCCCATCATCTTCGAAGCATTCGTCGTCGCGGAATCCATGGCCGTCATGCGCGCGCCATGCTCGCTGGCGGTCGCTTCTAACAACGCCCGCTGAATCGCGACTTCGGTAATTTTCGGCAACAGGCTCGCCAGAAGGTCCTGAACACCCGGCTCGTAGAGATACTCGGTAAGCTGTTCGGTTTCTTCCGTTTCCGTCAGGGACACGGGCAAAAGCTGCTCCAGAGTCGGCACCTGCGAGAGGGCGGAGCGGAACTGGCTATAAAGGATATGGACGGCATCGGTTTCGCCGCTGACAAACCCGCTGATCAGCTTCTCGGCAATCTCAACCGCCAACTCCTCGGCGGGAGTCGCGAGAATATTCACGTAGCGGTCGGAAATTTCGGCTCTCCTCCGGCGAAAATGATCCGCGCCTTTACGGCCCACGAGCGTGAGCCGAATGTCCTTTCCACCGTCTTGCCGACGGATGAAGGCTTCGGCGGCACGGATCAGATTGGCGTTGTAGCCGCCGCACAAGCCCCGATCCGACGTTAACAGCACAAGCCGGATTCGCCTTTCGTCACGTACCGTGAGCAGCGGGTGGGCGCTACTTACGACTCGGGCGGCAAGATTCTTCAACAAATCGGTCATTTTCTCAGCGTAGGGGCGGGCCGCCACGGCCGCATCCTGCGCGCGACGGAGCTTTGCAGCGGAGACCATCTTCATCGCCTTGGTGATCTGCTGCGTGTTGCGGATCGAACTGATCCGTTTGCGTATCGCCTTGAGAGTCGCCATGGCGCCTAAAGTTTCACGTTCCTCGTTCCCAGATCTTCGTTAAACTTTAAAAACTTAATACTTGAAAATCGCTTTGAACTCTTCCAGCGCTTTGTTTATCTTGGCGCGGAGTTCATTATCGAGCTCGCGTTTCTTGAGAATGTCGGCAGAGATGTCCGGGTACTTCGATTCGACAAACGAATAGAGCTCTTGCTCGTATTTTTTCAGGGCCGTGAGAGGCAGTTCATCGACAAAACCGTTGGTCCCGGCGTAGATGATCAGGATCTGCTTTTCTACCGGAAGCGGCTCGTACTGTCCCTGTTTCAGCAACTCCACCAAACGACTGCCACGATTGAGTTGCCGCTGGGTGGCTTGGTCCAGATCCGAGCCGAATTGGGCAAAGGCCGCCATCTCGCGGTACTGAGCGAGTTCGAGGCGCAGGGTCCCCGCGACTTGCTTCATCCCTTTGATCTGCGCGTTTCCGCCGACGCGGGAGACCGAAATACCGACGTTGATGGCCGGCCGCACGCCGGAGTAAAAAAGATCGCTTTCCAAAAAGATCTGACCGTCGGTGATGGAAATAACGTTGGTCGGGATGTACGCGGAAACGTCACCCGCCTGGGTTTCGATGATCGGGAGCGCGGTCAGCGACCCGCCGCCGCGGTCCTCGCTCATCTTCGCAGCCCTTTCCAACAAACGAGAATGAAGATAGAAAACGTCCCCCGGGAAAGCCTCCCGTCCGGGCGGACGGCGCAGCAGCAAAGAAAGCTGGCGATAGGCGACGGCGTGCTTCGAGAGATCGTCGTAAACCAACAAAGCATGGCCGCCGTTGTCTCGGATATGCTCGCCCATAGTGCAGCCGCTATAGGGCGCGATATACTGGAGCGGCGCCGACTCGGAAGCCGTCGCGGCCACCACAATGGTGTAATCCATGGCGCCGAATTCCCGGAGCTTATCGACGACCTGAGCGACCGTGGAACGCTTTTGTCCGATCGCGACGTAGATGCAGACGACGTTACCGGTCTTCTGGTTGATGATCGTATCGACGGCAACCGCGGTCTTTCCGGTCTGCCGGTCGCCGATAATTAACTCGCGCTGCCCGCGACCGATGGGAATCATGCCATCAATCGCCTTCAACCCGGTTTGCAATGGCTCTTTCACGGGCTGGCGCGCAACGATGCCGGGAGCTTTGATTTCGATTCTCCGGCGATCTTGTGTGTCGATCGGCCCACGACCGTCGATGGGTTCGCCCAAGGCATTCACCACGCGTCCCACTAGCCCCTGACCCACCGGCACCTCGGCGATCCTGCCGGTGCGCTTGACCGTGTCGCCTTCTTTGATCATGTGGGTTTCGCCGAAGAGAGCGGCGCCGACATTGTCTTCCTCGAGGTTCAGCGCGAGGCCAAAAATCCGGTGAGGAAATTCCAGCAACTCGCCGGCGGCGACTTTGTCCAGCCCGTAGACACGCGCGATACCGTCGCCCGTCGATAGAACAGTGCCGATCTCTTGGATCTCAACCGCTTTCTCATAGTCGCGAATCTGCTCTTTGATGATGCGGCTGATCTCCGCGGTTCCTATCTCCATGGTTCGCTCCTTAGTACGCGCGCGCGATGCGCTGTTTCATTTCCTCCAGCTGAGTTCGCACACTGCCGTCGTAAATCTTGCCTTCCAACTCGACGAGCATTCCGCCGATGAGGGCCGGGTCCGTTTCTTTGTGAAGGACGACTTCCTTGCCGGAGATCCGGCCCAGTGCCATGCTTAACCGCTCCACTAGAGCGGGATCTAGAGGACTTGAAGCGGCGACTTTAGCCTCCACACGACCCTTGGCTTCATTCAGCATCCGGCGATAGCTGGCAACGATGGACGAAAAATATGTCAGACGGTCCCGCTCCAATAAGAGCGAAACGAAATTGATGGAGGTGGGAGAAAGTTGGAGGCCCCGGGCTACCTCTACCAGAATTTTCTTTCGGCTATCCACACCAAAGGCCGGGTTGTTTAAAACGGTTTCAAGGGGCGAATCGGTGTAGGCCGCAAGAAATCGCTCGATTTCTTGTCCGATGGTCTCTTCCTGACGGCTTTCCCGCGCCAACTGGAACAGAGCCCTGGTATATCTTCGGCTTAAGGTGCCTTCGATCATCTGACCTGTCCGACACTACGAATGAAGTCTTCGGCCAGACGGCTTTGGTCGGCCGGAGAGATATGACGCTGAACAAGCTCTCTCGCCGTAGCTTCGGCCTGATTAGCAATCTCTTCACGGATCTTCTGCCGTGTCACTATGACCTCTTGATCGGCGAGAAAACGGGCGTCTTCCTTGATCTTCGCCGCCATCGCTTGGGCTTCGCTCAAGAGCTTGCTGCTCTCTCTTTCACCGAGACCCCGCAACTCTGCCTGAATCGACTGGACCTCTTCATGCAGACGCGCCAACCGTTGTTTGTATTCCTGGACCAGCGCCTCGGCTCGGCGTTTGCGCTCAGCCGCCTCCTCGATTATGGCCAGGACTTCACCGCGGCGAGTTCTTAAGAACTCGCGCACGAGCGGCAGAGCGAACCGCTTGATGATGTAGGCGAAAATCAAAAAGTTCGCGAGCGGGAGCCAGATGTCGTGGATAGATGGGGCATGATGCTCGGCTTCCGCTGCAGACGCCCAGGCTTGGGCCGTAAAGAGAATCTCGAAGAACCTCACCCGACTCTCCTCCCCAGTATTTTGCTCACCATCTCCCGGGCAATCACAGCGACCTCTGCGGCGGCGAGCTGCCTTTCTTTCTCCAATTGGCGCTGAATTTCCCGCCGTACTCGCTCCAACGTGCCGGTCGCCTCTTCTCTGGCCTGACTTATAATTTTTTCGCGCTGGCGCCTGGCTTCCTGCAGAATTGCCTCTTTGGCTGCAAGCCCGGCTGCCTGCCCCTGAGCGATCATTTCCTCATACTGCGCTTTGAGTCGCTCTCCTTCGCGCATCAAGTCTTCCGACTGGTGCTGCGTGCCGGCTGTTCTGTGCTCTCGTTCCTCGAAGAGTGTAAGATATGGACGGAAGAGAATCCTCGCGAGGACTACCCAGACGACCAAAAAAATGATCATCTGATATACGACGGTATAGTCTAAGGAGATCATCTGTTTCCCAATCTACTGCATGGGCACAAACCGATTGATACCCAAGCAAAACCTGCCTCACCGATCGATATATATAAACGTAAGGTATCGGGATGGGATGAACGGCGAACCGAAGCTTACTTCAGCTTACTTCTCGGAATCTGCTTGCAGCTTGGGCTTCTGACCGGCCGCAGCCTTCTCAGCAGTCATGTTCTGTGAACTCGCAACTCCAACCTTGTCCCTTGCCACTCCCATTGAGCAGTCACCGTCGAATACCACGCCCTCGGCGATGACCAGCCGGGGGGTACTGATGTTGCCGTACAGTCGCGCCGGCGCTGCCAACTCTACCCTTGCTTTAGCAGTCACGTTACCTTCGACTTTGCCACGGATAACTACAGTCTCGCCGGAGATTCTAGCCTTTACCTCGGCCCCCTCTCCAATCGTGAGGGTTCCCTGACACCTGATCTCCCCGTCCGCACTGCCATCGATTCTGGCCGAGCCTTGAAAGCTAAGCTGGCCGCTCACCCGACTTCCTTTGTAGAGGTGAGCGACGACTCCCGCTTCTACCGGCTTCGCTGGAGCTTCCACCTTGGGCGCTGCCGCAGGCGCGGGCGTTGGCGCAGCCGCTACCGGAGGCGCCTCGGGGGTGGGTTGCACTTCTTGCTTGAAAGTTTTCTCAGGTTCCTTTTCAGGCCCCTTTTTTCCACCAGGGTTTCGATCAAACCAAACCATCAGGAATGTATCCCCCTCTGCTTCAGGCAAGTTGCTCTATAGCATCCACGCACCCGGTTGTCAAAACACGAATTCAGCATCTCCTTCAGCAGTTTACCGGAAATGGATGGCGCAGGAAAATAAACAGCCTCTGGGCCTTGTTTTTGTGGGTTTGGGATCCGACCGAGAAGCTTTAGCAAGCTCCTGTCAGTGTCTTTAAGCGATATTAAGGCAGGCACAACCCCAGAAGGTGCCAAATTTGTCTGCAAACGACCCCCGTGTTATGTATGCTATGCGGACCGGTAAGCGCGGCCCGGCTAGGTTAGCGCCTAGAGAGCGCTTTGTCGCCGAACTCGGTCGGAAATGAGGAGCCACGTTGAAGCAATTATTGTCGCGTGTGTTATTGCTACTGATCACGGTATCGAACGGCATGGCTGCAGAGCCGCAAGATAAGAAAGGGCCGCTTTACGCTACCTTGAAGACCAATATGGGCGACATCGTGGTCGAGCTTTTTGCCGATAGAGCGCCCAAGACCGTCGCCAATTTTGTCGAACTCGCAACCGGAAACAAGGAGTGGACCGACCCAAAGACGCGGGAGAAAGTGAAGCGGCCGCTTTACAACGGCACGATCTTTCACCGCGTGATTCCCGGCTTCATGATTCAAGGGGGCGATCCCTTGGGGAATGGCACCGGCGGACCCGGTTTCCGTTTTGCAGACGAGTTCCATCCGCAGCTCAAACATTCCAAGGCCGGTATTCTTTCCATGGCCAATGCGGGGCCAAACACCAACGGGAGTCAATTCTTCATCACCCGCAAGGCTACCCCGTGGCTGGACGGCAGACACAGTGTTTTCGGCGAGGTGGTCAAGGGCCAAGCCGTCGTCGATAGTATTGCCAACGTCTCGCGCGATCCTCGCGACCGGCCAATGAAAGATATCGTCCTCCAGGAAGTGATCATCTCGCGCGGGAGCTTCTAACCGGCTTATTCAGCCATTCAGTCAAGCCGTAAAACGAGAGGTGATCCGTACAACCGCTAACGCGAATCTAGAACAAATCAAAAGGCAATGAGAGCTGCGCGCTCACTTCCCTTAAATCTTTGATGATCGAGTCATGTAACGGAATACCGTTTGCGGTTCTTTCCTTGGCGGTCTCAAACTCGATCTCTCCGGCCACGTAGACTCTCTTTCGGCCGTCAATTGGCGGCGTCGACTTCAGCTCCCGAATCAGCCTGTCTATGTCGCTCTTGAACTCTTCCACGGGCCGAAACGGGTCGATGTGTATCGCCCCGAAGAAATGACCGCGCGGATCTTGATTGGAGTTGAGCGCAGTGACGGTTCCGGTCAATACGCCGCAGAGAATCTCTACCACAATCGCGAGTCCATAACCCTTATGACTGCCCGCTTCGCGGGTTCCGCCGAGAGGTAATAATCGTCGAGCTTTCTGGGCCACCCGCGGGTCAGTCGTGGGCGCGGCGTTCTCGTCGAGTGCCCATCCGAGAGGTATAGCTTCGCCACGGCGCGCGGCGACCTCCAATTTTCCAGCAGCCGCCGTATTGGTCGCCATGTCCAAAACGAAAGGCAGTTCATCCTTTGCCGGCGCCGCCACACAGATAGGATTGGTACCAAACTTCGCCTCACGACCAAACGTCGGCACGACTTGTCTGCTGGCGTTTGTCATTGCAAGGCCGATCATATCGTGCGGCAACGCTCGCATCGCGTAGTAAGCGGACATGCCGAAATGCCGGCTGTTTCGCACTCCCACGATACTCACACCCGAACTCTTGGCCTTTTGAATCGCGAGTTCCATCGCCCGATGGCCGGCCACCATGCCCATCCCGTTATCTGCATCCAAAAGCGCCGAGGAGGCGTTCTCGGAGACGACACGCATGTCCGGCCTCGGGTTCATTTCTCCGTCCCGAAGCCATTTCACATACCAACTGCGGGGGTTAAAGCGAAGCACGCCATGCGTCTCTACGCCGCGGAGGTCCGCCATCACGAGCACATTGGCCGCAGTTTCCGCATCGCTTGGTACGACGCCTAATCTTTCGAACGCCAGGGTTACGAAGCGCGTCAGTTTCCGATGATCGACACGCGTGGTTCCTTTTGCATTAGTAGCCATTGCACTCTTCCTCGCTTGTTTGCGCTATTGTCAGCTTTTTGCAGTGCTTCGCAGGCAATTCAGGCGCCGGCTGGTGCCGATACGGATGGACCGGTTTCCTATACGATGAAAATATTCCATGCCAATAACATCACGAAGCAGGAGAGCACGACCAAAATGATGAATCCTAATGTGGGCCGGTGGCGGTTCGGGTCATAAAACACTTCGTCGCCACCCCGGCCCCCATCTCGCTTATCGCCCGACTGAGGAACAAAACGAGCGGCAAACTCAACAGGGTCTGCGCACGCCTTGGCTAAGCCGTGCGCTAAATCTAACGTTATCCGTTCGGCGGCGGCAAAAAGCCGGTCCAACGAAACGACAGTTAGACGAAAAAGAATCGGCGCCGGCTTCCGGTAGAACCAGTCAAAATCCAAGGTGATCATGGGTTCGGCGTGAATCTTGTCGATCACAAGCCAAAAAGCAAGTCCAGTGAATGCCAGCAGCTGTAAGGTTTCAAGCAGATGAGCCGCGGTATAAGGCCGGTAAGCGACGGGAAAAGGCATCACTTGATAGAGTAGCTCCGGATAAATACCAATCGCTAAATTGATCGCGCCAGCCAAAATCATACCGACGTACATGTTCCATGGAACAGGTTGAGTCCGGACGGAACGCTCCGGCCCGAACCAGGTAAAGTACGGAACCTTTAAGCCGATGCTGAGAAACGTTCCGACCGAAGCCAGATTCAGAAGTAAAACCATGCCGGTCTCGTGGTTAAGTTCTGCTGCATGGACAACCAACGACTTGCTCACAAAGCCGCTGAATAACGGAAATGCGGATATCGACAGTGCGCCGACCATGTATAGCAAGAACACCCATGGCAGCGGCCGGAGCAAACCTCCCAGCTCGGACATTTTGCTTCTGCCGGTCGAGTACAAGACTGCGCCCGCTCCCATGAACAGCAAGCCCTTATAGAGAATATGCGCGAAGGCGTGGGCCGTAGAGCCGTTGATGGCGACTTCCGTTCCGATCCCGATTCCGGCAACCATGTATCCGACCTGGCTCACAATGTGATAGGCGAGCACGCGGCGGATGTCATTTTCCAAAAATGCCAAGATGACCCCGTAGACCGCCATGACAGTTCCGACTACCATCAGGATTTCCCAGCCGGCAAACCCGCGGGCCAAAACATAGACGGCAGTTTTTGTAGTAAAGGCGCTGAGGAAAACAGTCCCGGTAACCGTGCCTTCGGGGTAAGAATCCGCCAGCCAGGCGTGCAGCGGAGGAATCGCAGCGTTGATAGAGAAGCTTAGCAGAACCAGATAGGCCGCCGGGCCGGCTTCGAATGAATCGAATAAAATCGAGCCGGTCTCAACGTACCGCCAAAGAATCCCGGACAAAAGCGCGCTGCCGCCAAAAAGGTGGACAAGAAGATAGCGCATGCCTGCCGCCCTTGAGCGGTCCGTGCGCCGAGCCAAAACAAGATAGACGGAAGCGACGGCCATGATCTCCCAATACACAAATAGGGTGACAAAATCGCCGGCGAAAAGAGCTCCCAACGAAGAGCCGGCATAAATCAACGCCGCTACTTGCTGGCCGGTATCCTTAAGATGATAGCCGTAAATTCCGCCCAAGAACGCAATCAGGACGAAGACATATGCGAAGGCGACGCTCAGACGGTCCACTCGAAGCGGCACCAGATCGAAATCTAAAAAGCGGAGCGTGGAGGAGCTGCCTTGCTCGAGTTGACTAATAAGCGCGAACGCCAGCAAGGGAAAAAGCAGAAACGCGAGACTCCGGACTCGTCGCGGTACGATGGGAAGCAAGAGAGCGCCAAAAAGGAAAATGGCGGCAGGCGGAAGATGGCTCATGGCGACGTCTTTTGGTGGTAGTAATTTTCGTTACGCTGAACCCAGGGGCCCAGGATGAATTTGGCGACCAGCATGATGGCGAGACAGCCGATGAAACCAAAAAGAGAGAAAAAACCGTAGACGTGTGACCACCAAAACTCGCCGTGATACTCAACTCCCAAAAACCACGCGTCGGCGACTGTAGAGATAAGGAACCCGCCGAAAAGGAAAGCGAGCGGCACTCGTCTCATGGCCCAACTCCTCCGAGAACACTCATGACGGCCGCGGAACTGAGGGAGTAAAAGTGAAGAATTCCGTCGGGATAGATTCCCAGCAAAAGGGCAAATGCCGCGGTCAATAGGAGAGGAATCACCATAAGGGGCGAGGCTTCGTCAACCTTCGTGAAGTCCTTCGATGGTTTAAAAAACGCGCGAATCACAATGGGGAAAAGGTAGCCGGCGTTCAGCAGTCCGCTCAGCAGCAGCACGCCCAGCAAAATCGGCTGTCCGGTTTCTACGGCCCCCTGGGCCAGAAACCACTTGCTCAGGAACCCGCCTACCGGCGGCAGGCCCGCTAACCCCAAGGAGCCGACGGTAAAAGCAGCCATCGTAAGAGGCATCTGCTTTCCGATCCCGTCCAGTTCGCTGACATTTTCCCGCCCTGTCTTCACATAGATGGCGCCGGCACAAAAGAACAGCGTGATTTTCATCGCCGCGTGAGTCGTCAGGTGGAAAAGTCCGCCCAACCAGCCGGCAGGCGCCAGCAGAACCGTCCCTAAAATAATGTAAGAGAGATGCCCGACCGTCGAATATGCCAACCGTCGCTTTAGGTTGTCTTGCGCCATGGCCAAAAACGACGCGATAACAACAGTTGCGGCCGCGACAACGGCTGCTAGTGTCGTTGCCCCGATTTCACCGGCCAATTCCGGGCCAAAGACGAATCCCATCACACGCGCAAAACCGAAGACTCCAGCTTTCACGACGGCGACGGCATGCAAAAGCGCGCTCACCGGCGTCGGAGCGATCATCGCGGAAGGCAACCAGCCATGGAGCGGCATCAACCCGGATTTCGCCCCGACTCCCACGAGGAACAAAACAAAAAGCGCAAGCAACCCGGTTTTGCTCGCCGACGGCGACAAAAATCCTCCCGCGACAAAATTCAAGGTGCCGGCCATGCTCTGAGTTAAACCGACAGCCAGCAGCAAGGCGACTCCGCCGCTGAGCAAAAAGGCCAAATACTTTCGTCCGGCACTGAAGGCCGCAGCGCTCTCTTTATGGACTACGAGAGGATAAGTCGAAATCGTGAGCACCTCGTAAAATATAAAAAAGGTCAGCAGGTTCGCTGCAAAAGCGATGCCCATCGTCGCTGAAAGGCAAACGGCAAAGCTCGCGAAGTAGCGCGTTTGATTATGCTCGTTCAGCGCTCGCATGTAACCGATCGAATAGAACGACGTAAAAATCCACAAAAGAGAAGCCGATAGAGCGAAGATTAGGCCCAGAGGGTCCGCCTTCAGTGCGAGCGATATACCCGGAGTCATGTCGAAAAGAGTGACCTCGGGGTGTCGCCCGGCAATGACCGCTGGAAGCATCGAACTCACCACCGCGAATTTGCACAGGGCGGCGACGATCGTCCATGTCTCCCGCAGGTTCGGCCTGCGACTCGACAGCGGGATCAGAACCGCTGCGATGAGCGAAATGAGCACCGCCGCAAGCGGCGCGAAAGAAAAATAGCCCTCGGCCCCCTGCGGCATCTCAACCCCCAAGCTCAGTCAGCGGCGCCGGGACGAGCTCCAATACGTGGCTTACTATGATGCTATTGAGTAAACCCAGGGCCAACACGCCCGCTCCAAGGACCACTGTCGGAAGCAGCATGCTCGCTGGTGGATCGGACACGTTCTTAGAAACACTTTCCTCTTTAGAGGGATCCGCGTAAACCTGCTCCAACACGCGAAAGAAGTAAATTGCGGTGAGGAGACTGCTGAGTAGGATCGTCGCCACGAAAATCCAGTTTCCCGCGTCAATGCCCCCGAGAAGCAGGTACCATTTGCTGAAAAACCCCGCAGTGGGCGGAATGCCGACCATGGAGAGCGCCGATATGGTGAAAGCAGCCATGGTCCAGGGCATCTTCTTTCCCAAGCCGGCGAAGCGATAGACCTCCCACCAGCCCGTCCGAAAACGGATGCTACCCGCGACTAAAAACAGGCAAGCCTTCATAAAGGCGTGATTGAGAATGTGGAGAAGGGCTCCTATAAGGCCCATTGGGTTGGCTAGCCCGATGCCAAGTCCGATATAAGCGATCTGGCTGATGCTGCTGTAGGCCAGCATGCGCCGAAAATCGCTCTGCGCGATCGCCATGATCGAGCCATAGAGGATTCCCGCTGCAGCCAACCATCCGATGATGGAAGTCACGGGCAGTATATCGCGCAGGTAATCGGGCTGGAAAACGGTCAAGAACATACGGATGACGGCATAGGCGGCAACTTTAGTCATTATCGGCGCAACCAATCCGGTGACGGCCGAAGGCGCATAAGTATAGACATCGGGAAGCCACAGATGGAGTGGAAACAGCGCCATCTTTAAACCCAGGGCGATGAAGATCAATGCTGCAGCGGCTGCAACGGCGCGCGAGTCGTAAAGGTCGGGCAACCGCTGCGCCACGTCAGCCATGTTCAAAGAGCCCGTCGAGAAGTAGAGAAATCCGACTCCCAAAACATAAAAGCTGCCCGCGATGCTTCCCAGAATCAAATAGCGAAACGCTGCGACCGGTCCGCGCTCATCGCCCACCGCCATGAGCGCATAGGCGGAGAGAGAGGCGATCTCCAAAAAAATGAAAAGGTTAAACAAGTCCCCGGTAACGATGATCCCTAAGAGGCCTGCCAGGAACAGCATGGCGAGCGCGTACATGGGGACAAAGCGCTCTGGCACTTCTTGGAGAATCGAGCGACGGGAATAGAGTAGAACTAGGGTTCCGACCAGCGTGACCACGGTCGCCATGAACGCCGACAAAACATCTAGAACATACTCGATTCCGACGGGTGGCGCCCATCCTCCGAGATGGTAACGGAGCTCGCCTCCTGAGATTACCGCCAGAAGACCCGCGGCGGAGAAGACAAAGGAGAGAAAAGCTCCGATTACAGCGATGGCAAAAGCGAGGTCTCTTTTTAGAAACCCGGCGAGAGGAATGATGAACGCTGAAAATAAAAGCGTGACAGGGATAAGAACGGGCAGATGGCTCACGATGATTGTCTCATCCGCTCCAGTATGGTTCCTTCCTCTAAACTGCGGTAGCGGCGATAGATCGTAATCAACAAGGCGAGGGCTACTCCGGTGGTGGCGACGCTGACCACAATCGCTGTTAGAATGAGAACGTGGGGCAATGGATTGACGTAACCAGCAGCTTCCGCGCTTATTCGCGCATCCCATACTGGGACCGTGGCCCCTGGCTTCGTCGCTCCCTGAATGAAGAAAAGGAAGATAGCGGTTTGAAAGACGTTCATGCCGATGATTTTTTTGAAGAGGTTGCGTTTTCCGACCATGCCGTAAAGACCAATTGCTAGCAAGATCGCGATCATAAAGTAATTGTAGTTGGTGATGAATGAGTTCACGATTTATGGTTCGCTCCCAATCAAATAGTCAAATAGGATAACCAGAGTTCCCCACACCACCAGACCCACTCCCGTCTCCACAATGAGAATACCGTGGTATCGCAACTCAGCGCTTGAAAGTCCGGGAATAGGAAGATACGCATAGTCTAAAAAGTTTCCTCCCCAGGCCAGAGGCAAAAGACCGGCAACCGCGTAGATGAGCATTCCTACGGCGGCCACCAGGCTTGCAACCCTCGGGGAAAATCTCCGGTGCTCATATTCCTCGCCGAGTGAAAGTCGGAGGAGCATCATCGATGCCGCCAAAATCACTCCGCCCTGAAAGCCTCCTCCCGGACCGTAATGCCCGTGCGTGATGACGTAGAGAGCGAAAATTTGGATGAACGGAACTAAAAACCTCGACACCCCTTCGACGATCGGGTTTTGTAAGCTTCCGCGCATCGAACCTAACCCCGCCGATTCTTCCTGGGCAGGATCAGAATTACCGCCAATCCTGCCGTCAAAATCACCACGGTCTCTCCCAACGTGTCGTAGCCACGGTAATCCGCCAGCACAGAGGTCACGATGTTCGGCGTGTGCGTTTCCGCATAAGATTGCTCTACATATCTAGGTACGACATGCGTACGTGTGGGAGCTGAAGCCTCTCTAGAATCCGGCAGATCGCTTTCCGCATAGACAAGCAAGCTGAAAAAAAGAGCCAAGACTGTCGCGGTAATCCAGTTCAATCGTTCGACCTCCGTTCCATGACAAAGAGAGCGACCAGGAACAACACTCCGGTCACCCCGGCTCCGAGCGTCGCTTCCGTGAAAGCCACATCGACAGCTCCCATCGTAACGAACAAAAGCGCCATGACAAAACTGTAGCCGCTCAAAACCACGGCCGCTGCCACCAAGTCGCGCACCTCCAGGGCGATGAGTGCTAACGCAACAAGAACAATGAGAAGCCAGAACTCAACCTGCCAAATCACGGGTTACTTTCCTTCCGCTCTCCATATCTTTAGCCCCGAGCGGACAGCCGCGCGCGTAAGCGCGTGGGTTGCAGTGGGATTGGTCACCGCGATGATGACTACAATAAGCAGCAGCTTGAAAGTGCTGAGCGCAGCGCCGTTATAAAGGGCCAAACCAACGAGTACGAGCGTGCTTCCTAACGTTTCGGCTTTGCCAACCGCATGCGCGCGCGTGTAAAAGTCCGGCAAGCGAAGCAAGCCCACGCAACTCACCAACAAAAAAAACGCGCCTCCGACTAGGAATATTCCAGCAACAAATGCCATCACGGCTCATCTTGCTTGCGCTCATAATACTTCGCCAGCGCAACCATACCAATAAAATTCAACATGCCATAAGCCAGCGCGAGGTCAACGAACATGTCGATCCGATCATAAAGAAAGCCGACCAACACCAAGACCAGGATAGCATTCGTACCGATCAGCCCCGCCCCAATCGCTCTGTCAAAAAGCGTCGGACCGGCCACGATCCGGTATAAACTCGCGGCAAATAACAAAGCTACGAAGACGGCGAGGGCCAAAAACATTGTGCTCACGACATGCTCCCGTCTTCCCGAACCCATCGAATCTCCGGCTGTGGCTCCTCCGGCTCGCCGAAAATCGCTTCGAGCTTACTCTGCATCTTCGCTTCCAACAGACTTCCCGCTGCGTCCGGCACAAGGGCGTGCACCAAATAAGTTCCCTCTGTGAGATCGACCGTGATGGTGCCAGGGGTCAGCGTAATAGAATTAGCGAGAAGGACGCGGCCGGCCTTGCTTTGAAGTCGCGTCCTGAATCGAAGCATACCCGGTTTGATCGGCAATTTCGGGTGGAGAACGAGGTAAGCCACCTGAAGATTCGCTTCTACAATGCTATAAGCCAACCAAACAAAATAGGAAAAAAGCCTCCATCCTGTTTTCAACAATGAGGCCGCACTCAACGCTTGCTTTTTTCGCTGCCTGTCTTCAGGCTCCAACAAATCTTGCGTGACGAAGGTCACGAGCGCCGCCGATGCCAGACCGAAGATAAGATACTTGACTTCAAGCTTTCCGGACAGGATGAGCCAGAAAGCAAACAGGACGGTAAACTGAAGAACCAATCTCCTAGCTTTCTGCGCCGCCATAGAAAAATCTCCTTCGCGACAAGCTCAGCATAGTTGCGCGCGCCTTTGGACCTCTGGCACAGGTTAGTACGAAAAAGGAGCAGCCCCAAATTACCTTATTTTCACGTGCCACGCGAGCACCGCTGTTACTGCGGCTGTGGCTTTCTTAGGGATTCTTCTGGATCATGAAAGCGGCGGAAGATTTTCCTGTAGCACAGAACGTCTTACTTCATCCTTCCGTGAGATTTAAGCAGATCGCGAAACTGCTTATGCAGCTTCTCCAGCTTCGGCGGGATCGTGAATTGGCAGTAAGGTTGGTAAGGATTTCGCGCGTAATACTTCTGATGGTACTCTTCGGCTTCGTAAAAGTCGCCGAGAGCCTCCACGGTCGTAACGACAGGTTTCCCGAAAGCCTTGGAGTCGTTCAGCTCCTTGATGAAGTTCTCGGCTTCTCGCTGCTGGTCTTCATCGACGTAGAGCACCGCTGAACGGTACTGTGTGCCGACGTCATTGCCTTGACGGTTCAGCGTGGTCGGATCGTGCGTCGCGAAAAAGACCGTAAGCAGATCTTTGTAGGCGATCTGAGTCGGATCGAATTCGATTCGAATGACTTCTGCGTGGCCCGTGCGCCCGCCGCAGACTTGCTCGTACGTGGGATTCTTTACCGCTCCGCCCGCGTAGCCTGGAACGACCGATGTCACGCCACGCAGTTCGTCAAACACCGCCTCCGTGCACCAGAAGCAGCCGCCGCCAAAAACCGCAATTTCATTTTGTGGTGCCATGAGTTTTCTCTACAAGCATCCTTGAACGCAATGAGGCACTATTGGACTAAGCTGTCGTTGTAATAACTCTTCGGGACGAAGTTGAAGAAGTGTCCCGTTCCCTCCACCATCCGCTGTGAGTGGGCCACTCCCGCCGGAATGTGCACGCCTACCGGACTTTCGATGACAGTCTTCGCATCGCCGATGACGAACTCGGTCTTGAGCCCTGAAAGCTCCGGGCCGTTACCAATAACGATGTGGTAGGTGTCGCAGTTGTGCGTGTGCTTATCAACGTAGCTCGCCTGCGCCGGCGCGATATTCGATACGCTCCGCACGACCGTATAGAACTCCGCCTCCGGTTTGAGTTTCCCGTCAACGAACACGTGGCGCACACCCGGCGCGGCATCAGAGTGATATTTGATCTCTGTCGTCGGCCGCACATCCGGTTTGATGATGTTATCGGCAAACCTGCCAAAATCGCGCCTGCCCTTGTCCGTGTCCGGCGTCCTGTCTTCGTGCGTGTAGCCGCGACTGCGAAAAAGAACCGTTACCGTTCCCGCGCCGCGCGTGACTTTGTATTCGTGAACTGCGCCGGTCGGGATATAAACACACGCCGGCGACACGATCTTGTGGATCTCGCCTTCAAAAATAATTTGTCCTTGGAGACCGGTTAGGTCAGGGTTGTTGCCGACGAAGTAGTAGAATTCGTCCGTGTTGTGACAATGGGGCACCTGATAGTCCGGTACGTTGGCCGGTAATTCCTTTGCCTCATGGATCGCGACATAGATGTCGGCATCCGGATGCGAATCCCGGTTGATGAAGACATGCCGCTTGACGGGCAGCGCAATCCGCTCGCGGAGAGGTCTTTTTTCTTCGAACCGTGCGCCGACCACTCCCGGCCTCGCCTTGACGA
Source organism: Binatia bacterium (assembly GCA_050735975.1). GTDB lineage: Bacteria > Desulfobacterota > Binatia > UBA9968 > UBA9968 > DATMBL01. The sequence continues at coordinate 55,572 of JBOHVS010000337.1, forward strand.
TATATTTTCCAATATCCATTTAACTACTCTACGATCCCGAAACTTCTCACTTGGGGTGATGAACTTTTTTATTAACACCTCCGCTTTAACCCTAATGCCACAGCCGTGTCAACGCTAACGCCATCGCCACACCCTGACATAATTACGTTGCTATTAACCCCTGTCAGAATCACTTTCCTATAACAGCCGCACACCGGAATTCTTGACAACCCCCGATGAACGTGATTGTTTTTTAGGTTCTGCATCTGATTGGAGGAGTTCTATGGCCAAACTGTTTATCGCCGGCGAGGACGTCGATTCGGAAAGTAAAGAGACCACCGCGGTCCGTAATCCCGCGACCGGAGAAATTGTCGACACAGTGCCCAAAGGGACCGTCAACGACATCCGCCGCGCTATCGACGTAGCCAAAGGCGCCCTGAAGCAATGGTCGGCAATGGCGCCGTCCAAACGCGGGGCGATATTGCTCCAAGCGGGGCACCTGATTCTTCAACAAGAAAAAGATCTCGCCAATCTGCTAACCCGCGAGCAGGGTAAACCGACGCGCGAATCGATTCTGGAAGTCCGGCGTTTCGTCCATACTCTGGATCATTACGGGGGCATGGCCAAGAGCCTCCGCACCGGCGCCGTGGTTCTCGACAACGGACGTCATGGTCTGGTGTTGCGCAAGCCCTTGGGCGTTTGCGGCGCCATCGTGCCTTGGAACTTCCCTGTCTCTCTCATGGGCAACAAGCTCGGTCCTGCCTTGTTGGCCGGCAACACCGTCGTAGTCAAACCGGCCGGTACAACGCCGCTCACCGATCTCCGCTGCTGCGAATTGATCGATAAAGCGATTCAACAAGGCGGTGGTCCAAAGGGGGTGCTCAATGTCGTTACGGGTCCGGGGAGCGTGGTGGGCGAAGAACTGCTTGTCAATCCGACCGTGCGCAAGATCGGCTTTACCGGCGCCACTGATACCGGCAGACGAGTCATGCAGTCCGCCGCCAAAGATTTCAAGCACGTGACATTAGAGCTGGGCGGCAGCGATCCCATGATCGTATGCGACGACGCCGACATCGATCGCGCCGTAAGCGCCGCGTCGGTAGGCCGTTTCTTCAACTGCGGCCAGGCCTGCTTGGCGGTGAAACGGCTCTACCTCTTCGACAACATCGCCGACGTGTTCATCGAGAAATTGGTCGAGAAGGTCAAAAGGATCACGGTCGGCAACGGACTCAAAGCCGGCGCGTTGATGGGGCCTCTGCACACGGCCGAGCAGCGTCAGGAGGTTGAACAGCAGGTGGAAGATGCGGTAAAGCGCGGGGCAAAATTACTCTGCGGCGCGCAACGCCCAAAGGGCGACGAATACGACAAGGGCTTCTATCTCCAGCCTACACTGGTGGCGGACGTCGATCCGGCATCCCGGCTTCTCCAAGAAGAATGCTTCGGCCCGGCTTTGCCGATCGTCCGGGTGAAGAATCTCGATCATGCCATCGAGCAGGCGAACAATTCAATCTTCGGTCTCGGCTCCTCCATCTGGACCCGCGATATCAACCGGGCGATGGCCGGCGCAGAAAGAATCGAGGCCGGTTACACCTGGGTCAACTCGGCCCAGATTATCTACGACGAGCTGCCCTTCGGCGGGGTGAAACAAAGCGGTCTAGGCAAAGAGCACGGCGAAGAGGCGATCGAGCATTACACCGACTCCAAGTCGGTGGTTATCGCCACCGAGACACAGTCGGAGATGGTGGGCGGCGAATGAATCCCTTTGGGAATGCCAAATTTCACATCTCAGATTTCAAAACGAGATCTGCAATCCGTAATATGAGACTCTGAGCGCGGCGAAGACGCATGCACCTCGAACTGCCTGACATTTACAATGCCGCCACAACCTTTGTGGATGACAATATCGCCGAGGGTCGCGGCGGCAGAACCGCCATCTATTATCAAGATCAAAAAATCAGTTACCGAGAAGTCTCTGAGCAGGTTAATCGCACCGGCAACGCTCTAAAAGAGTTGGGCCTGGAGATCGAGCACCGGGTGTTGCTGGTTCTTCCGGACTGCCCGGCATTCGCCTTCAGCTTCTTCGGCGCCATCAAAATCGGCGCCGTTCCCATTCCGACCAATCCCTGGATGACAGCTAAGGATTATCAGTATCTTCTCGACGACAGCAGGGCGCGGGTGATTATTGTTCACGAATCGGCTCTGCGGGAAGTCGAGAAAATCGCCGGCAGCGCCCGTTTTCTGAAGCATGTGATCGTCGTCGGGACACCGAAGGGCAAGGCGCATTCGTACGAGGACCTGCTCGCTAAGGCCTCGGACAAACTCGCAGCCGAGGCGACCCACCGCGACGATGTCTGTTTCTGGGGTTACACCTCCGGCAGCACGGGCTCGCCGAAAGGCGCCGTGCATCTGCAGCACGACATGATCACGATCACGGACTTGTTTGTGAAGCCTGTGTTGGACATGAGTGAAGACGACATATGTTTCTCAGCGTCGAAACTGTTTTTTGCATACGGGCTGGGAAATTCGCTTTACTTTCCGTTCCGCTTCGGCGCTTCCACCGTTCTCTGGCCCGAACGGCCGGAACCGGAAAAGATTCTCCAGATTATCCATAAATACCGTCCCACCTTCTTTTTCTCCGTGCCAACGCTTTACGCCCGGCTGCTGCGGGTCGAGAAGAAATACGACTTGAGTTCGCTTAAAATCTGCCTGTCTTCGGGCGAACCTTTGCCGCCGGCTCTGTTTAATCAGTGGCAGGATCGCTTCGGCGTCCAACTTCTCGATGTCGTGGGCTCGACGGAAGCGACGCATGACTTCCTGGCCAATCGGCCCGGCAGAGCGAAGCCCGGCAGCAGTGGAGAGGTGACGCCGGCATTCGAGGCCAAGATCGTCGACGATGAGGACCGCGAAGTAACTGTCGGCGAAGTCGGAAATCTGATGGTTAAGGGGGATGCCAACTCTCCCTATTACTGGAACAAACACGAGCAGACCAAAAAAATCATGCGGGGCGAGTGGCTGAAAACCGGCGATACCTATTATCGGGACGCCGAAGGTTATTACTGGTACTGCGGCCGCTCCGACGATATGCTCAAAGTCGGCGGCTTGTGGGTGTCGCCGATCGAAATCGAAAACACGTTGCTTGAGCACGCGTCGGTTTTAGAAGCGGCAGTAATCGGCGAGCAAGATGCCGATGGCCTGATCAAGCCCAAAGCCTATGTGCTGCTCAAGAGCGAGTTTAAGGCCAGCGACGAACTGAAAACGGAGCTTCAGTCCCACGTTAAGAGTAAGCTGGCGCCGTACAAATATCCTCGGTGGGTGGAATTCGCCGATGACCTGCCGAAGACAGTCACCGGCAAGATCCAACGTTTTAGGCTGAGGGCCAAGAGTTAGGGCCGGCAGATCCTACTATCACCAGGGAGCGATCATGAGCCTCAAAGAGCTGAAGGAGACACTGGCATACTCGTGCAACATTTTGGCTTACGAGGGGCACTGGGACAACATACTGGGCCATGTGTCGGTCCGGATCCCAGATAAGGATCGAATTCTCATGAAGCCTCACAGCTTCGGCTTCGAGGAAATTCGGCCGCAGCACATTATCGAAGTCGACCTGGATGGCAACAAGACCGAGGGCAAGTACGAGCGTCACTCTGAGGTCTTCATCCACACTGAAATCTATAAGGCGCGGGCGGACGTCAACTGCGTCGTGCACTCCCACCCGCCCTATGCGGTCGCCTTTGGAGCCCTGGGCCAACGCCTGCGGCCGATTAGCCATGAGGGAAATATCTTCTACGAAGGGTTGCCGATATTCGACACCACGACCGCTTTGATCAGAACCCCTGAACTGGGTCAGGATGTCGCCAAATCTCTAGGAAAATGCCGCGGCGTCCTGATGAAGAACCACGGCTCAACGGTCGTCGGACCGACGATCGAGGTGGCAACCCTGTACGCCGTGTTTCTGGAAAAGGCCGCGCGAATTCAGTTGTTAGCATCCGCTTCCGGTGAGCCTTCGTGGACGGCCGACGACGAAGCCGTGGCGAAATACGAACAGATCTACACGCCCCACCGGTTGGGTTCTATGTGGGACTACTTCGTCCGCCGGGCGAAAAAATTGAACAAGCTAGGTTAACGCCAGCTTTAGCCGCCGTGGGCCTTTGCCAAGTTGATTTTTTCATCCGCTCTCCTTGCCGGTTTCCTTCCTGTCAAAAAACTATGCCCGCGCCGGTTCAACCGATTTTTGCCTGTTTGGCAAACTATTCGAAGCGTGTTAGATAGGCGCCATGAGCAATAAGCTTCACTTAACTTTGGCTTGTGGAGATTACGAGAGTATTCGCGCGCTAAAAGAAGGCACTGTGAAGCCGGACGGAATCGAGCTTACTGTCCTCACCGACATGACCTCCGATGTGCGTCATTGGCGCATGCTTCGGAATCGGGAATTCGACGTTGCTGAACTGTCCATGTCGAATTACCTGATTGCCAGGATCAACCATCTGCCATTCACCGCCATACCCG
>JBOHVS010000338.1:0-6224 GCA_050735975.1 Binatia bacterium
AAGCCATTGCCTCGGCTCGCTTGAAGTCGGACAAGGTGGATGCTTTGATACTGGCGAAGTTGTTGGCAGCAGATTTGCTTCCCATGGTGTGGATTCCTCCTGTTTGCTAACCAGATAAAGTTTCACCGCCAGAATCGCGGCATGCTAAGAAACGCACGGACTATTGTATGGCAATTCATCTCGGGTTACAGGCAAGCTTGCGAAGTCGAGGACGACGAACGAGAAAAGTAGAATGTCCCTATTTCCGCTTCTTCCCTTTTTTCTTCCTCACAATAAGCGGCAAAATAATTAGCTCGGTTCTTACCGAGCTTAGATTTTGGAACTACCGAACGTTAGTGCCGGAAGTGCGGCCGTATACTGAATGATCGATGACATAATGAGATACGATAAAAACACAATAATAGATACTGCGATGCAAATCATAAAAGACGAGCATGCATTTTTTGTGAAAGGAGGCAATGACAACAGCGAACATATACCTCGAATTATTAGAATTGCGGAATCGGCAGGTAAACTGCTCTCTGTCGGCGGGATGAACAAAGAAGAATTGAATGGGAACATAGACCGAATTATCCAATTCGGCCGACAGCTTTTTGTAGACGAATGGATGAGACCTCTCGACGGAGACAGCGAACTACCGCGTGAAGAAGATGCGATCGATGAGTTCAATCGGTACTTGAAAAGGAACCAAGGATCATCGAACCCCGCGCCGCGGCGGACGACTAAACGCCGCCGCTCACCGAGTCGCGAGTGAAAACCTGAGCGCCTCGTTCCTCACGTTTGGAGCATGCCCTCAGCCACCACGAACACGCCGTTTCACGAACACGGAATTGCGTTTGACGCCCCCATTTTCGCGAGTAAAATAAGCGGCTAGTTCGCTCGGTTCTGCGGCCTGACCATAGTTTTGGTTTGCGTCACCCGAACACGAACCACGGTGTGAGCGACGAACCACGACTGGATTCCCCGATCCGGTCTCTTTGATTCTGCATCATCGTCCAGAGTGATTCTCCCGGCATCGCTTTTTACTATGACGGTTAGAGAAACAGAAAGGTTTTGCGGGGCAGGAAAGGCAAGGCGCGACGTTCGAATAAGTCAATAACGCAAGACCCCAAATTCCAAATTCAATCTTAACCCCGTGACGGGAGGTAACGTTGACAGCCCAGGGAACCTGGTGTACATGTCCCCATTAAAGGCGGCAGCCTACATTGGCCCACCCACGAATCCCCGTAAACGCATAAGGAGGAAAGGTGAAGAAGAAAGTGTTCAAAAGAGAACCGACGATCAGCTGTAGCATCGGGCCAGGAATGTTTTCGAGCGAGAGAGCGATTTCAATTGATCTTCCTGATGGCCGCACCGTGTCGGCCTTCGTGGACCGTCGCGACGTGATCCCAGACAAGGACCTAAGGCCCGGTGAAGAATACCGGGGGCACGTAAAGGTTTCGCTCGTTGAGGTTAAAAAGGATTCGGCAATTGTAGATCTTCCTCAGCCACGGTTGACAGAAGGGCCTCGACTCACGGTTCCTAAGGATCTCATTGAGACCAATTAGCCGTGATCTTGAGCGACAGCGAGATTCAGGAGGCCATCCGGCGAAAAACCATCATCATTGATCCACCCCCCACCGACGAACGGTACACCACTTCCGCCCTGGACCTACTTTTAGGCGACGAGATCCTGGAACTAAAGACTCTCCAGGAACTGCAATCAGAAGAACCCGCTGGCGTGGAGCGGCCACCTGTTGTGGATGTGTCTAAGGTTGACGTAAGAGACCTTCTGCGGAAATACGCGAAGCCATTGCCCCGGGAGACCGACGGCTCTTTTGTTTTGCCACCTCAAAGATTTGTTCTAGGCATCACCAGGGAGTATGTTGACCTTCCTCGAAAATCTAAGATTGCGGCTCGCGTTGAGGGACGAAGTAGCTTAGCCCGTCTTGGTTTGGTTGTACATCTAACGGCGCCCACCATTCATGCGGGCTTTTCCGGCCGGATAGTCTTGGAGATGTACAACTTTGGAAACTACAGCCTCCGTTTGACTCCCGGCAAACTGGCCATCTGTCAGCTAATCTTTGAGCGCCTGGGACGTATACCAAAAGGACCGGTTAAGACGAGATATTTGAGACAAAGAGGTATCCGGTAGAGTCCGAAAGAAGCGGACGCCGATTGCAATCCCATGAAGAACCCCTGGGTTTCATATGAAATTTGACACCCTCGGCTTCGGAATGTCCGAGTAACCCTCACGCCCATTACATCGAATGCAAAGTAGTTCGTGTTTTCAGTGAATTTCTAAGCACTGGCTATAACAGATAGTACATGCCCTTGCCCAAGCACGATCACGAGGCACGAGCACGAAATTCCGTTTGACGCCCCCGTTCCCGCGAGTAGAATAAGCAGCTATATAGCTCGGTTCTGCGGCCTGGCCGTGATTTCTGATTGAGTCGTCGCACGAACACGAATCACGAACACGACCGACGAACCACGGCTGGCTCCCTCGAGCGGTCTCATCTTTGATTCTGCATCATCGCCCGGAGTGATTCCTGCGGCCCGTCTTTCATGATGACGGTTAGAGAAACAGAACGGTTTTGCGGGGTAGGGAAGGCAAGACGCGGCGTTCGAATAAGTCAATAACGCATGCCTGACATCGCATTTAAGCCCTCGGCAACGTTAGCTGTCTTCGGAGGGGATATCGATCCGGCCTGGGCTTCTGAATTTAAAGAGTGCATACGTTCATTCGAACTGGGGCGGTCGTCACGCGAGGGCGACATGCCCGAGAACGAAATAGAAGGTCCCTGGCACCTTCCAACATTGAATAAGTCAACAACTCAAGCGTGACACCACTGTCCAATGCTATTCTGCCGACCTCCTCAAACTCTTCATCACGCCAACAACCTATGTTATTCCTTCGCTTCAGGGAGGGGTCGGTTTGGCTCAGATAACGGCCTGCCATAGGTTGTGCAAAGGTGATCCCAGCGAAGCAGCGCGTGTAGCGCCCGATATCATAGCGAACGGTCTCCGCGTGGATTATAGCAGGCATGGGTCCGCCGCATGGGCGTTCTACATCGATATGGTCCCTGCCCGCTGGCGAACGCATCCGCTCTTGATCTTTGAGGTCGAAGCACAAAGGATTGTAAAGGTGCCAATCTGGCTACCTCGCAGGGCCGACTATGCGATTATAAAGATGCCGGGGCAAGCCCTTACTTACATCCCGATTCGAGTTCTCGGTTTCTTGAATCTGCCTGGCTTTCCGATTTACAATGAATTAGTCGGCTTTTTCGAGTAACGGGGTGAAATATGCTTAAGAAGGGCTGGTTTGTCGAGGACTCGATAGCGAAAACGCTAGAGAATCTGATCACTGAATCAGAGTTTGAGCTGTTCACGTCAACGGAGCGCGAAGAATTCGAGCAACGTCTCATTGACGAGATTCGGACGATTGCCGTTTATCCGGTTGAGACACAGGAAACCGTAGAGCGGTATATCCGGGAACATGGGGCGGATCTCCATGAGTTTGCTCTAAAAGTCCGTTCGCGTCATCTCGCGACGAGGCGTGAAGGCACTGCCTAGGGGTGTTATCTCCTCAAAAGCTGAGCGCCTCTTTCCTGACGTTTAGGGCTTCCCCTCCGCCACAAACACGATTTTCCCGTTTTGCCTTCATGCTTTCAGAATCGCGCCACCCCTCACGTCTCTTCTGCGTCTCACGGTCACGGCATTTCTCCCCGTCACGAGCATGGGCCACGAACACGGCTTCTATCCAACACCAGCACGCTGTTACACGAGCACGAAATTCCGTTTGACGCCCCCTTTTCCCAGGGTAGAATAAGCGGCTAATTAGCTCGGTTCTGGGGCCAGGGCGTGATTTCGGTTGAGTCTTTGCAAGATCACGAGCCACGATTACGAACACGCTCTCCGGCAACGAACCACGGCTGGGTCTCCCGATCCGGTCAATCCGGACAACAAAATCCAGAATGTCCCCTTTTCGTCTTTCTACGAGGAGATTTTCCATGAATGTTTTCGAACGGAAGAATGCCGAGCTGGTCACTGAGTTTGACCGCTATGTCCGGGAGCATCCAGACTTCGCCGAACGGATTCCAGACAACGCGCTGGTGGCCGTGCTGGTTGAAGGGGACGAAGAATTCAATCGATGGAATCAAGAAGGGGCAAAGCGGCAGGCTGAAACAGGACAGCCGATTGTATACGTGAAGATCAAAAGGATTCAGCCCATCCGCTCTCGCATCCAAGAAATGGAGCTCAGCGGCTGAAGTTAACCGGCCTGCCAGTTCCAGGTCCAGCCTTCTGCCGTGGAGCCGGGTCGCTGGATTCTTGTGATTGCTGGAAACAATCCTTGAACTCGATCGGTCGCAACATAAGGCGACGGACGAGCCACGAATCTCGATCACGTCCCTCTTCCCACCGTGATCACAGGCACGTTTCACGAGCACGAAATTCCGTTTGACGCCCCCGTTTCCCCGAGTAGAATAACCGGCTAATTAGCTCGGTTCTGCGGCCTGGCCGTGATTTGCGCCTGAGTCCTTGGACGAACACGAATCACGATCGGCTCCCTAGTCCAGTCGCATTTTTGGTTCCGGACCCCTCACCTGAACTGGATCTCCCTGCCGGAACGAGGTCTACCGGGATTTGGTTGATGACATCACTTGCAGCAATCGAAGGTCTACCCAGTGGCGCTCGCTTCTATCGGGCTGACTTACACATTCATTCTTTCCGTGGATCTCATGACGTAAAGGACGTAGCCATGACGCCTGAGGCGATAGTGAAGACCGCAATCGACGAGCAGCTGCACATTATCGCCGTTGCTGACCACAATGAGATCAGGAACGTCGAGGCGACCCACGCGCATCGCCATGGGACCTAACACCTCGTCTCGAATAAATGGGTGGGTGGCCTGGATCGAATCAACAACGCGCGAGGGATACTCAATTGCTACGACTTCTCAGCTACTCCGTTTGCACCCTCAGGCAAGCAAAGCTCGGAAGAGGCGCTCTTCGACTGGATCGTCAGCGATTTCGGCCTTAACGACGCGATAGAGTCAGGGTTGGTCAAGACTCCGCGTGTGGTGGTGCGCGATGACGGGGTGCCCGACGCGAAGACCTACAAGTCGAAGCTCTACCATATTTACGAGCACGTCAAAGACGACTTGAATCGTAGAGCCGAAGAGACTGTGCCTCTGCCGGACTTGGTCACGGTCGGTTATTACTTGCTTGGAAAGGATTGGCTGGAGGCGTCGAAAGCATGGAAGGAAAGAGGGCTGCTGACACCTCCGGTCATGATCACCGTGGCGAACCGGACGGAGACCGCGGCGCGGGTCAAATACGCCTTCGATCATAAAAAGATCTTGCTGGATGAGCTCTGCGCCCCCGACCGAACTCTCCATATCGATTCAAAAGTCCTCGATATAGCGGAATCCCAAGAGGAGCCGGTGGTGATCAACGGTGATGAGCAACAAGAAGAAGAAAGCGACAACGACGAGCCCGTCAGGAAGCTATCAAAGAAAGAGTTGGCGGAGCGACTGCGCCAGCAGGTCGATACCGTCGGACAGGTCGGCAAGCCCGGCGAAGCCATTCAAAAAGTAATTTCCGTTGGAATGCTTTCCGAGGGATGGGATGCCAGGACTGTAACTCACATTATGGGTCTGCGGGCCTTTTCCAGCCAGTTGCTCTGCAAACAGGTTGTTGGCAGAGGACTCAGACGGGTCTCGTATGAATTTGACAAAGACAAGGGGCTGTTCGACGCCGAACATGTAAATATCTTCGGCGTCCCATTCACCTTTTTGCCTCACGAATCTCAGGACGGGCCTCCGCCACCTCCACCACCGCCAAAGACGAAGATAGAGCCTGTTATTGAAAAAAAGGAGTTTGAAATCAGTTGGCCGAATATCATCAGAATCGACCATCTGTATCGGCAGGAATTGCTTCTGGACTTGGGCAAAGTGAAGCCGCTGGAGCTGGATGCCCTCCAGACTCCGACTTTGGCAGAGGTCGCGCCCATCGTAGAGGGAAAGCCGGATGTGACGAAGCTTTCCGAAATCGACCTTGAAACCTTGGGCAAAAAATTTCGTCGGCAAAAGATTGCTTTCGAGACGGCGAGCGGGATCTTCGATCAGATGAGGCCCACTTGGAAGGGCAGCAAAGAGTATTTGCTGGCGCGGCTTATCCATCTGATGGACGCGTTTATCTCATCCGGCAAAGTCCACATCACGCCGCCGCTGTTCAACCAGG